>NZ_JBSHHD010000005.1:0-128772 GCF_053618155.1 Agromyces sp. NPDC055658
ACGCCGGCTCGAGGCATCCGCCCTTCCGGCACCGCGTCAGTGCGGTGCCGCCGGCGCCCGGGTCGTAACAATGGACGATCGGCTCGGCCGGCGCGGGAGAATCGAAGGCATGGACTGGCAGACGACGGCCGACGTGGTTCCGGCGGGATTCGTGCCCGAGGCGGGCGCGCTCGCCCTGCTCGGGCGCGCGCCGGCGACCGGCGCCTGGCGCGAGGGCGACCCCGTCGGCGATCGTCGGTTCGTCGGCATCGGCGACCTCGGGCTCGAGTCGGGCGGGGTCCTGCCGGGGGTCCGCATCGCGTACGAGCAGTGGGGCACCCTGTCGGCCGAGCGCGACAACGCCGTGCTCGTGCTGCACGCGCTCACCGGCGACAGCCACGTCATCGGCGAGGCGGGCGCCGGGCATGCGAGCGCCGGGTGGTGGCACGGCGTCGTCGGGCCGGGGCTCGCCGTCGACACCGACCGGTGGTTCGTCGTCGCGCCGAACGTCGTGGGCGGCTGCCAGGGCTCGACCGGGCCCGCCTCGCTCGCCCCCGACCGCAGCGAGTGGGGGGCTCGCTTCCCGTTCCTCACCATTCGAGACCAGGTGCGGGCGCAGATCGCCTTCGCACGCTCGATCGGCATCGAGCGGTTCGCCGCCGTCATCGGCGGGTCGATGGGCGCCATGCACGTGCTCGAGTGGGCGATCGAGGCGCCCGACGCCGTCGAACGCATCGCCGTGCTGGCGGCTCCCGCGGCCACCACCGCCGACCAGATCGCGCTCAATTCCGTGCAGATCGAGGCGATCCGCACCGACCCCGCATTCCGCGCCGGCGCCTTCTACGACGCTCCCGACGGGGAGGGCCCGACGCGCGGGCTCGCGCTCGCGCGACGCATGGCGATGCTCAACTACCGCACGGCCGCCGAACTCAACGACCGGTTCGAGCGCAGCTGGCAGTCCGGTCTCGACCCGCTCGGCGGCGAGGGCCGCTTCGCGGTCGAGTCGTACCTCGACTTCCACGGCAACAAGTTCACCCGTCGGTTCGACGCGAACAGCTACATCGTGCTCACCGAGTCGATGAACTCGCACGACATCGGCCGAGGGCGAGGCGGCGTCGCCGCGGCCCTCGCCCGGGTGCAGGCCAAGAGCCTCGTGCTCGGCGTCGACAGCGACCGCTACTTCCCCCTCGCGGGGCAGGTCGAGATCGCCGCCGGCCTCGCCCGGAGCGTGCACGGTCCGACGCCCGTGGTCGTGGAGAGCGACTTCGGTCACGACGCGTTCCTCATCGAGCGCGACGCGGTCGGCGCCGAGCTCGCCCGCCTGCTCGCCGCGTGAGCGGAGGGGCCGCCGACCGGCGCGCCCGTCCGGTGCGGGCCGTGCCGGCCGTCGCGGATTCGCCGCGGAGCAGCCCATTTCGAGCCACTACTGGACTAGTGTTCGAGATGACGGGTGCCTGCGCGGGCGCGCTCGTCGTGCCGAGGGGGTGACATGAAGCGCATCCACAAGGAGCGCGATCGGCTCCTCCGCCGAATCGCGAGGATCGCCGGACTCTCCGGCGCGATCGGGGCGCTCGCGTGCATGCTCATCCCGAGCTCGGCCGGGCCGCTCGAGCTCGGAGTGGTGGTCCTGCTCGGCCTCGTCACCGCCGTCCTCGTCGTCGTGCACACCGCGCACGGCAGCGTCCCCGCGGCGCTCGGAGTGGTCGCGAGCTCGCTCGCGACCGTGGCCGTGCTCGGGTCGGCGGAGGTCGACCCGGTCGCGTTCGCCGCGATGTCGCTCACCGGCGCGGCCGCCGCGCCGTCGGTGGCGATCACGCTCATCGTGCGTCCGGGCGGCGTGCCGCTCGTCGTGTCGCTCGGCGCGCTCTCGGTGGTCGTCGCCGGCGTCATCGTGGTCAGCGGGCACACGAAGCCGACCATCATCGTCGCGACGATCGCCGGCTGGTCGGTCGGCTCGGCGATCGGCCTCGCCCTCGACCACGGCATCGCCGGCGCCGCGGCTCGCATCGACGAGATCGGCCGGGCCCACGAGGCCGAGCGCATCGCCAGCGAGACCGAGGCCCGGCAGCGGCAGGACGCCCGCGTGCTGCACGACACGGTGCTCGCGACGCTGAGCCTCCTCGCCCACTCCGGCGTCGGCGTCGGTGCCGCCGCGCTCCGGCAGCAGGCGGGCGACGACGCACGGCTGCTGAAGCAGCTCCGCCTCGGCGCCTCCCTCGACAACACCTCGAACGCGATCTTCTCGCCCGACTCCGACGAGGACCTGCTGTCGACGACGTTCGAGTCGGTCAGGCAGCGCTTCGCCCGGATGGGCCTCGATGTCAACTGGCACGGCGTCGGACAGCTCGCGCTGCCGCGCGAGACGCTCGATGCCCTGCTCGGCGCGCTCGGCGAGTGCCTCGAGAACGTGCGCCGCCATTCCGGGGTCAACGAGGCCGACGTGACCGTCAGCGACGACGACCGCACGGTTCGGGCCATGGTGACCGACGCCGGCCACGGATTCGCGCCGGAGTCCGTCGACCCGGCCCGGCTCGGCTACGCCGAGTCGGTCGTCGGCCGACTTCACACCGTCGGCGGGCGCGCCCGCATCTTCTCGTCGCCAGGCTCGGGGACGACCGTCATGCTCGAGGTGCCGAAGCCGTGACCACGGGGACGATCGAGCAGACCGGCGCCAACGGGTTCCGGCGGCCGTCGCGCACGGCGCGGGCGGTCCGCGCCGTCGGCGACGTGCGCGACCGCCACGGCGGGCGTCGACTCGCGACCGGCATCGCGGTCGCCGGCGGCGTGGTCATCCTGTGGTTCCTGGCGCGCGCGATCATCCTCGCGCCGCTCTTCCCACCGGGGCCGGGGCCGTGGCCGGCCTGGATCGCCCTCGCCGTCATCATCGGCATCGGGGTCGTCTCGCGCATCTTCTCGCGCGACCAGCCGCTGCCCGACGTGCTCTACGTCTTCCTGCTCGTCGCACTGGCCGTACCGATCTGGCTCGACGTCTCCGCGACGTGGGGGCTGCTCCACCTCGGGGTCACGCCGACGGCCGCGGCCGCGACGGGGGCCGTCCTCATGCCGGTCGCGGCGATCCGCGGCACGCGCGTGCCGCTCGCCGTCGCGATCACCACCGGCGTGGTGCTCGCCGTTGCGGCCCTCCTGCAGGCCGCGTCGGCCGGGCCGTACACGGCCACCGGCCTCGCGGTGGCCGCGGCGGCAGTGCTGCCGCTCGTGCTCGCCGTCGTCACGATCCGAGGGTTCCGCCGGCTCGTCGTGCGCGAGCTCGATCTCTCGCTCGTGCAGAGCACCGTCGCGACGCCGCCCTCCCCCGTCGGCATGCGCGCCTCGGAGGAGCTCGCGCAGCTCGATTTCGATGCCGAGACCCTGCTCGACGACGTGGGATCGGGGCGCATCGCGATCCCGCTGCCCGCCGAGGCCGCGGAGCGGGCCGGTCAGCTCGCCGCCGCGCTTCGAGCCCGTCTCATCGAGGGTCGCACCGACACCTGGCTGCGACACGCCGTGACCGAGTCCGCGTATCTGAGCGAGCACGTCGTCGTCGACGATCCCGAGGGCGCCGCCGGTTACCTCGGCAAGACGCAGCGCGACAACCTGCTGCTCGCGCTCTGGCTGCTGGGCGGCGAGCGCAGGAAGGGCCAGACGACGCCGATCTCGGTGGTCGTCACGACGTCCGACTCCGAGGTCGACGACGAAGAGCACGCGACGTCGGAAGCGGCTCGAACGGCACCGGTCGTGCTCATCGGCATCGAGATCGACGGCGTCGCACACCGACGTCTGGACGCCGCGACGTGGGACGCTATCGGTAATGTCGGAACACACGATGTCGTCGGCGGCCCCGCTGCCTTCCGCATCGACATCGAGTGCCGGGCGGACCCGACCGTCCCGGCGAGTGCGTCGGCCGCCACCGCGGCCCGTCCGAGGGGAAGCTGAATGCCCGACACCGCTCCACCGATCCGACTCGCGATCGTCGACGACCATCGAATGCTGCTCGGTGCGCTCACCGAGTGGCTGCGCGGCGCCTCGGCCGAGATCGAGCTCGTCGCGGCCGTGCCCTCGTGGTCCGAGCTGCTCGCCCACCCCGACTTCCCGGTCGACGTGGTGCTGCTCGACCTCGACCTGCGCGACAACATCCCGATCTCGCTCAAGCTCTCGATGCTGAAGTCCGCCGAAGTGCAGACGATGCTCATGAGCAACTACTCCGAACCCGCCGTCGTTCGCGAGGCGCTCAGCGCCGGTGCGATGGGCTACCTCGTCAAGTCGGAGCCCGTCGAATCGATCATCGAGGCGATCCGGTCGGCGATGCTCGGCGAGTCGTACCTGACGCCCGAGCTCGAGGCCGCGCTGCTCGACGACGGCACGGTGCCGAAGCTCTCGGCGCAGGAGCGTCGCGTGATGGCGCTCTACGGCGCCGGCCAGCCGGTCAAGGCCGTCGCCTTCCAGCTCGGCATCTCAGAGGAGACGGCGAAGAGCTATCTCAAGCGCATCCGTGAGAAGTACCGTGCCGCCGGGTACGACGTCGGCACGAAGGTCGCGCTGCGCAAGCGCGCGATCGCCGACGGCATCCTGCTGCAGTCCGACTGACGGCGGCATCCTTCATCGGTGACCTGCCCGGTGCCGCTCACCCGTTCAGACGTCGACGGCCGGGGTGGCTCCGGTCGCGTAGGGCACGTGAACACCGCGGCCGCGCAGGGCCCGGTCCATCGCGAAGCTGCAGAGCGCGAGCCCGATGCCGGCGATCGTGAGCACGAGGCCGACCCAGATCGGTGCGACGTAGCCGAAGCCGGCGGCGATCACGGTGCCGCCGAGCAGGGCGCCGAGGCTGTTGCCGATGTTCAGCGCCGAGTGGTTCAACGCAGCTGCGATCGACTGGCTGTCGCGCGCGACATCCATCAGCCTGGTCTGGATGGTCGGCGCGAGCGCCGACGAGGTCGCCCCGATGAGGAACGCGCCGACGAAGAGCCCCGCCGCGAACTGCGCGGTGAGGGCCAGCAGCGCGAGCGAGGCCGCGAGCGCCGCGAACGACAGGTACATCGTGCGACGCACGCTCCAATCGGCGAGCCGGCCGCCGACGAGGTTGCCGACCGTCATTCCGAGGCCGGTGGCGACGAGCACGAGCGGCACGGCCGCCGTCGCGAGTCCGGTGACCTCGGTCGCGAGCGGAGCGATGTAGCTGTACATGGCGAAGAAGCCGCCGAACCCGATCGCGCCGATGGCGATCGCGAACCACACCTGCGGCCGGGTGAACGCGCCGAGCTCGCGGCGCACGCTCGCCGCCGGGTCGCCGGGCTGCCACGGCACCGCGACGGCGACCGCGACGAACGTGAGCGCGAAGATCGCGGCGACGGCGAGGTAGGCCACCCGCCAGCTCGTGGCCTGCCCGAGCCACGTGATCGCGGGGACGCCGATCACATTCGCGATCGTGAGGCCCGACAGCACGAGCGCGACGCCGCGACCGCGCTTGCCGGGACCCATCAGGCTCGCGGCGACGAGCGAGGCGATTCCGAAGTACGCGCCGTGCGGGAGGGCCGAGAGGAATCGGGCGACGAGCACGAGCCCGAACGACGGCAGCACCGCCGACGCCACGGTGCCGATCGTGAACGCGGCGACGAGGGCCAGCAGCAGTCGCTTGCGCGGCCAGCGCGCGGCCACGGCCGCGATGGTCGGCGCGCCGACGACGACCCCGAGCGCGTACGCCGAGATGATCCAGCCGGCCGTCGCGTTCGCCGCGTCGGCCGATTCGGCGTGGATGCCGGGCAGGAGGTCGAGCGCGAGGTCGGGCAGCAGGCCCATCGCCACGAACTCGGTCGATCCGATGCCGAAGCCGCCGAGGGCGAGCGCGAGGAGCGCGAAACGAACGCGGGCCGGCGACAACGTCGTCGGCCCGGAGAGATCTGGGGTCACCGACCGATTCTCGCACGGATCGAATCGATTCGACAACCCGGCCGCACCGACTGCCCCGACCAGCACGCGCGCTGCGGGCGACCACCTGCGCCCGATCCGGCGCGGTGAGGTGGGACTCAGCCGTCGAGCTGGGCCTCGAGCCGCTCGAGCTTGCCGTCGATCTCACCCGTGAACCCCGGCCGGATGTCGGCCTTCAGCACGAGCGACACCCGCGACCCGTACGCCCCGACGGCCTCGGTCGCACGACGGACGACGTCGAAGACCTCGTCCCACTCCCCCTCGATCTCCGTGAACATCGACGTCGTGCGGTTCGGGAGCCCCGACTCGCGCACGATCTTCACGGCCGCCGCGACGGCGTCGTGCACCGACCCGTCTGCACGGCCCGTGCCGCTCGGCGCGACGGAGAATGCGACCAGCATGTTCGACCATCCCTCCGGCGGCACGGCCCGGCGCTCACGCGATCGTCGGCGCCCCGTCCCGCCGGGAACCAGCCTGCCACACGGCTCGCAGCGCCCAGACGAGCACGGCCACGAGCAGCACGACCTTCGCGGTGAGCAGGAAGACGAACGCGGGGTTCGCGATGAGGAGCCAGCCGTACCAGTACGGGTAGATGATCTGGGTGAACAGCGCGATCGCGGCCGCGAGCACGGCCGGCACGACGAAGCGCGACGGGCGCAGCACGAGGCCGAGCACGACGGGCGCGGCGAGCCACGTCACGAACTGCGGCGAGCCGACCTTGTTCGCGAGCATGAGCACGACCACGAACGCGAGCGAGAGCGGCGCGAGCAGGAGCCCGAGGTACGCGCCGCGACGCGCCGCGCGGATGCCGAACGCGACGACGACGAGCACCCCGACGATCATCAGCGGGGTCGTGAGCGCGGCCGCGGTCCCGGCCCCCGGGCCGGCGATCTGGAACGTCAGGATGTCACGGTCGTAGACGATCGTGACGTCCTTGGCACCGGCGACGATCCGCCACAGCCAGAACACCGCGGCGGGTGCCTCGATCTGGAGTCCGCGGCCGGCCTGCTCGGCGATGAAGCCGACGGCGTTCATGCCGGAACCGGCGAGCAGGCTCACCCCGAGGATGCCGATGCTGAGCACGACGGCGACCGTGACGACCTCGAGCCGCCGGCGCACGGCGATGACGAGCGCGGCGACGAGCGCGGCCGGCCAGACCTTCACCCAGGCGCCGATCGTGAGCAGGGTCGCCGCGACGCGCGGCCGGCCGGCGGCCCACAGCAGGCCGGTGATCGCGAACGGAACCGTCACCGCGTCGATGCGCCCGAGCGCGATGGGGCCGAGCAGCGCGATGAACGCGAGCCACCACCATGCCGCGAGCCGGCGCCGGCGCGAGAGCGCAGCGCGCCCGATCAGGATCGAGAACGCGATCGCGTCGAGCAGCACGACGATCGCGAGCCAGGTCTGCGCGACGTACGCCTCGCCGAATGCGAGCGCCGCGGACATCGGCGCGAAGGCGAGGATCGGGTAGACCCACGGGGCGTCGATGCCCATGCGCAGCCAGCCGTGCGCCGCGTTCTCCGCCCAGATCCGGTAGACGCCGGTGACGTCGCCCATCGGCAGGCCCGGCGCCTCGAGGTTCAGCCACACGACGAGGCCGTGCGCGACGATGAAGCCCACCCACAGGGCCCCGCGCCCGCCGAGCCATCGCCGGAACGCGACGCCCGTCGCCCCGCGTTCGTCCCCCGTCACGCGGAAGATCCTAGCCGAGCGTCACATTCCGCCACGCGCAGGCGTAGTGTCGGCGACATCCGCGATGCTGGATGCCACGACCACCCCGGAGGCCCCCATGACCCGACGCACCTCGTCCCGGCGCCCGTTCGCACGCACGATCGCAGCCCTGGTCGGCGCCGGCGCTGCTGCGTTCGCCCTCGTCGCCTGCGCGTCGACGGGCGCCGGCGACGACGGCACCGCCGACGACGGGCACGTCACCCCCGGCAAGCTGACGGTCGGCACCGGCGAACCGGCCTACTTCCCCTGGGTGCTCGACGACGCCCCCGAGAGCGGCAAGGGCTTCGAAGCTGCGGTCGCCTACGCCGTCGCCGACGAGCTCGGCTATGCCCGCGACGACGTCGTCTGGGTGCGCACGACCTTCGACCAGGCCATCGCGCCCGGCCCGAAGGACTTCGATCTCAACCTGCAGCAGTTCTCGATCACCGACGAGCGGGCCGAGAGCGTCGACTTCTCGTCGCCGTACTACGAGACGACCCAGGTCGTCATCACGGTCGAGGGCTCGCCCGCGTCGGGCGCGTCGTCGATCGCCGACCTCAAGCCGCTGCTCATCGGCGCGCAGACCGGCACCACGAGCTTCGACGCGATCGAGCAGGTCATCCAGCCGGCCGCCGGCGCGATGGTGTTCAACACCAACGACGACGCGAAGCTGGCGCTGCAGAGCGGCACCGTCGACGCGATCGTGGTCGACCTTCCCACCGCGTTCTACCTCACGGGGGCCGAGCTCGACGGCGGTGAGATCATCGGACAGCTGCCCGAGACCTCCGAGGGCGGCGACGAGTTCGGCATCGTGCTCGCGAAGGACTCCCCGCTCACCGCCGACGTGACGGCCGCGGTCGACGCGCTCCGCGCCGACGGCACGCTCGACGACCTCGCGGCCGAGTGGCTCGGCGGCGACGACACGGCACCGGTCCTCGAGTGAGCACGGCAGCGTGACGCGCCGCCCGGCGCGCACGGGCCGATAGCGTTGCTGTCGTGATCACCACCCCCTCCTCCGGCGACGGCGCGACCGGCGCGCCCTCCGGTACCGCCGCGGCATGGCAGCCGAGCGCGCTCGAGCTCGAGCGACGCGGGTACCGGCGCCGCCAGACGCGTCGTTCGGTGCTCATCAGCGCGCTCTCGACCGTCGTGTTCGCGGTGCTGATCGCCTGGGCGCTCATCGGCTCGCCCGGCTGGGCCGCCGTGCAGCATGCCTTCTTCGACCCCGAGGTCGCCCTCGCCTCGCTGCCGCGCATCCTCCAGGGGCTGTGGCTCAACATCCAGGTGCTCGTCGCGGCATCGATCGGCGTCATCGTCTTCGCACTGCTGCTCGCGAGCCTGCGCACCCTCCGCGGGCCGGTGTTCTTCCCGCTCCGGGCGCTCGCAGCCGGATACACCGACCTGTTCCGCGGGGTGCCGCTCATCATCGTGCTCTACCTCGTGGGCTTCGGCGTGCCGGGGCTCGACTTCTTCCCGCGCGTGCCGGTCGCGGTCTGGGGCACGATCGCGCTGATCCTCACCTACTCGGCGTACGTCTCGGAGGTGTTCCGGGCGGGCATCGAGGCCGTGCACCCCTCGCAGCGCCTCGCCGCCCGCGCCCTCGGGCTCAGCCACGGCCAGACCATGCGCCGGGTCGTGCTGCCCCAGGCCCTGCGCAAGGTGACCCCGGCGCTCATGAACGACTTCGTCGCCATGCAGAAGGACGTGGGGCTCATCTCCGTGCTCGGCGCCGTCGATGCCGTTCGCGCGGCGCAGATCGAGCAGGCGCACTACTTCAACTACACGCCGTACGTCGTGGCCGGCCTGCTCTTCGTGCTGCTCGCGTGGCCGATGATCCGGCTCACCGACTGGGTGACCGCCCGCATGCGCTCCCGCGAGCAGATCGGCAGCATCGTATGAGCGGCGGCGACCCCACGATCGTCGCCACCGACGCGACCGGCACCGTGCTGAGCCTCCGCGGCGTCCGCCGCGCCTTCGGCGAGAAGGTGGTGCTCGACGGCATCGACCTCGACGTCGCCGCGCACGAGGTCGTCGCCCTCGTGGGCGCGAGCGGCTCGGGCAAGTCGACGCTGCTCCGCACGGTCAACCTCCTCGAACCCATCGACGACGGCGTGATCCGGCTCCGCGGCGACGACGTGAGCGATCCGCGGGTCGACGCCGACGCCGTGCGGGCCCGCATCGGCGTCGTGTTCCAGCACTACAACCTGTTCCCGCACCTCAGCGTGCTCGACAACGTCGCGCTCGCCTCGCGACTGGTGCACCGGATGCCTCGCCGCGACGCCGAACGGCGCGCGCTCGAGCTGCTCGCCTCCATCGGCCTCGCCGAGCACGCCCGCGCGTTCCCCGACCGGCTCTCGGGCGGCCAGCAGCAGCGCGCCGCGATCGTGCGCGCGATCGCGACCGAACCCGAGCTGCTGCTCCTCGACGAGATCACGAGCGCGCTCGACCCCGAGCTCGTCGGCGAGGTCCTCGCGCTCGTGCGCTCGCTCGCCGAGGGCGGCACGACGATCGTGATGGCGACGCACGAGATGGCCTTCGCCCGCGAGGTGGCCGATCGCGTCGTGTTCCTCGACGGCGGTCGCATCATCGAGGCCGCGCCGCCCGCCGAGTTCTTCGGAGCGCCGCGCGAGGCCCGTACGCGCGAGTTCCTCGCGCGCTACCTCACCAGCTGACCGGGCTCACCCGAGCCGAGCCTCCCCGCGCGGGGTCCCAAGCCGGTCGCCGCCCCGATTCAGCTCGCGATCAGCTCGCCCACGACGGTCGGGACGACCGCGGCGATGTCGAGCGCGGCGACCGGGCCCCCCGCGACGGCCTCGCTCGCACGTCGCGCCGCTTCGCCGTGGATCCAGGCCGCGGTCGCCGCGAGGTTCGTGATGACGCCCGCGTCGACGGCGAGCTCGGCGTGGTGCGTCGCAACGAGGGCGCCGAGCACCCCGCCGAGCACGTCGCCGGTCCCCGCGGAGGCGAGCCAGTGCGTCGGCGCCGTCACCGCGATGCGGGAACCCGCCGGGTCGGCGATGCGCGTGACCGCGCCCTTCAGCAGCACGGCGACCCCGAGTTCGTGCGCGGCGCGTTCGGCCCACCCGCCCGGGTCGGCGCGCACCGCCTCGACCGTCGTGTCGACCTCGCGCGAGGTGAGCAGGGTCGCGAGTTCACGCGCGTGGGGCGTGATGACCGTGGGTGCCGTGTGCGTCCCGACGAGGTCGAGCGCACCCGCGTCGAGCACGACGGGCAACCGCGACGCCAGCGCGTGCTGCAGGTCGCCCTGCAGCACGAACGAACGCCGCCCCGGATCGATGCCCGAGCCGATCAGCCACGCCTGCACGCGGCCGGCGACCGTCACGGTCTCGGGCCTGCGCAGCAGCACCGCGGCACGCACGCCCCTCGGCCCGGTGTAGCGCACCATGCCGACGCCGGCCCGAGTGGCCGCCTCGACACCGAGGACCGCGGCCCCCGGGTAGTCGCTCGATCCCGTGATCACGCCGAGCACCCCGCGGGAGTACTTGTCGTCGTCGATGCGGGGTGCCCGCACCCAGCGGGCCGCGTCGGCGGCCGTCCAGTCCTGCCACTCGGTGCCCATGCTCCAACGATAGGTTGGAGGGTGATGTCTCCGACAGCCCTCGCCCCGATCAGCCTGTCCCCTCGAGTCGTCGTGTTCGACTACGGCGAGGTCATCTCGCGCGAGCCGAGCGGAGCCGACCGTGCAGCCCTCCTGGCCCGGGCGGGCGTCGAACCGGGTTCGGGCACCGCGACCGGCGCGTTCTGGTCGGCGTACTGGGCGCACCGCGACGGCCTCGACCGCGGCACGACCTCGATCGCCGACTACTGGCGGGCCGTCGCCCTCGACCTCGGTGTCGAGTGGAGCGAGATCGACGTGCACGAGCTGTGGGCGATCGACCACCGCGGGTGGCTCTCGGTCGACCCGGGAACGCTCGCGGTCGTGCACGCCCTCGCTGCCGGCGGCACCCGGCTCGCCCTGCTGTCGAACGCGGGCGCCGACTACGCGGGATGGCTTCGCCACGGCTCGTTCGCGCCGCTGTTCGAGCGCGTGTTCGTGAGCGGCGAGCTGCGCCTCGTGAAACCCGACGCCGAGATCTACGAGCACGTCATCGACGAGCTCGGCATCCAGGCATCCGACCTGCTCTTCGTCGACAACAAGTCGGAGAACGTCGAGGGCGCCCGAGCTGTGGGCGGCGACGGCCACGTCTTCACGGATGCCTCGGGGCTCGAGCGCTGGCTCCGGAGCCTCGCGTGAGCGAGGGCGACCTGCCCGCGCTCTTCCGGCCCATCACGATCCGCGGGCTCGAGATCCGCAACCGGGTGTGGGTGCCGCCGCTCTGCCAGTACTCGGTCACGGGCCGCGACGGCGCGCCCGGCGACTGGCATCTCGTGCACCTCGGCGCGATGGCGGCCGGCGGCGCCGGGCTCGTCATGGCCGAGGCCACGGCGGTGAGTCCCGAGGGACGGATCTCCGATCACGACACGGGCATCTGGGGCGACGAGCACGTCGAGGCGTGGGCGCGCATCACCCGGTTCATCCGGTCGCAGGGCGCGGCTGCGGGTCTGCAGCTCGCGCACGCGGGCCGCAAGGCCTCGGTCTGGCCCGAGCCCATGCGCCGCCGGGGCTCGCAGCCGCTCGACGAGGGCGGCTGGACGACGGTGTCGGCATCGGCGATCGCCTTCGACGGGCTGCGCGAGCCGGTCGCCCTCGACGCGGCCGGCATCGCGGGCGTCGTCGACGACTTCCGTCGAGCCGCCGCGCGCGCCGTTCGCGCGGGCTTCGACCTCGTCGAGGTGCACGCCGCCCACGGCTACCTCGTGCACCAGTTCCTCTCGCCCCTGTCGAACGGGCGCACCGACGAGTGGGGCGGAACCCTCGAGAACCGCGCCCGGCTGTTGCTCGAGGTCGTGCGCGCGGTCCGCGCCGAGATCGGCGAGGCGATGCCGCTCTTCGTGCGATTCTCGGCAACCGACTGGACCCCGGGCGGCTGGGACGAGGCGCAGACCGCGCAGGTCGCCCGCTGGGCCGAGGAGGCCGGCGCCGACTTCTTCGACGTCTCGACCGGCGGTCTCGTCGCCTCGGCCGACATCCCCGTCGGCCCCGGGTACCAGGCCCGGTTCGCCGAGTACGTCGGCGAACGATCGGATGCCCCGGTGTCGGCCGTCGGCCGCATCACGAACGCCGCGCAGGCCGAGGCGCTCGTGGCGGAGGGCCGCGCCGACGCGGTGATGCTCGGCAAGGCCATGATGCGCGACCCGCATTTCGCGATGCGGGCCGCGCACGAACTCGGTGCGGGCACCTCGATGTGGCCGAGCCAGTACCTGCGGGCTCGGCCCGAGCTCAACGACGGCGAATGGTGACGGGCGCCATCACGCGCCGCGCGTCATCGCCTCCCGCAGTCGCGCCGCCGCCTCGCTCCGCTCCGGCGACATCTCGCCGAGGGCGAAGATGTTCCCCTCGCTGTCGCTGAACCAGGCGGCACGCTCGCCGTCGAGGTCGGCGACGCCGTCGACGGTCGTGAGCCCGGGAAGGTCGTAGTCGTGGAAGACGACCCCCAGCGTCCGCAGCGCCGTCATGTCGCGGTCGAGATCGTCGGTGAACAGGTTGAACGCGGTGTTCTGCGCGGTACCGGCGTAGTCGGTGCGGTAGACCATCACCACGACGCCGCCGATCTCGTAGAAGAGCGACTCGTCGTCCTCCATCAGCGGGTCGCGGCCCAGCACGTCGTGCCACCATTGCCGCGAACGGGCGATGTCCGCGGCGGGCAGCACCGCAGACGCCATGATCTTCTCGAACATGATCTTTCCTCGGGTTCCTCGGGCCGAGCCAAGTCTACGCCTCCGATCGCGATCGAGGAGGGGACGATGCGACGTGTCGAGACGCCCGCGCCCCTATCCGCGCCGAGTCGCGTCCTGCACCTCGCCGACGAGCTCCTCGATGATGTCCTCGAGGAAGATCACGCCGCTGGTCGCGCCGTCCTCCTCGAAGGTGCGGGCGACGTGCGTGCCGAGGCGCCGCATCGTGGCGAGTGCGTCCTCGAGGTCGGTGCCGTCGAAGATCGACACGAGCCGGCGCACCCGCTTGGCCGGGATCGGATCGTCGAACTCGTCGTCGTCGAGGTCGATCACGTCTTTCAGGTGCACGTAGCCGTCGGGCTCGCCGTCGGCATCGAGGATCGGATACCGCGAGAACCCGCGGCGGGCGACCGCCCGCTCGACGTCGCCGGGCGTCGCCCCCGGCGGGAGGCTCACGAGTGCCGACACCGGCACCGCGACGTCCTTCACGCGCTTCGCGGTGAACTCGAACGCCGCAGTGAGCGTGCCGCTCGCATCGTCGAGCACGCCCTCGCGGCGCGACTGGTCGACGATCGTCTGCACCTCCTCGAGCGTGAACGTCGAGTTGGCCTCGTTCTTCGGCTGGACGCCGAACAGCCGCAGCACCCCGTTCGCCGTCGCGTTGAGCGCGACGATGATCGGCTTGAAGATGCGCGCCAGGAACACGAGCGGCGGCGCGAGCAGGAGCACCGCCTTGTCGGGCACCGAGAAGGAGAGGTTCTTCGGCACCATCTCGCCGAACACGACGTGCAGGTACGAGACGAGCACGAGCGTCACCACGAACGCGACCGTCGCCACGACCTCCTCCGACCACCCGGTGAGGTGCAGCGGCACCTCGAGCAGGTGGTGGATCGCGGGCTCCGAGACGTTCAGGATGAGCAGCGAGCAGACCGTGATGCCGAGCTGGCTCATCGCGAGCATGAGCGTCGCGTGCTCCATGGCCCAGAGCGCCGTCTTGGCGCTGCGTCGCCCCCCGTCGGCGAGCGGCTCGATCTGCGAGCGGCGCGCCGAGATGACGGCGAACTCCGCGCCGACGAAGAAGGCGTTCGCGATGAGGAGCACCACGAGCCAGACGATTCCGATCCAGTCGCTCATCGACCCGCCTCCTCGTCGTCGCCGGGCTCGGCGGGCACGGGCTTCGGCACGAACCGCAACCGGTCGATGCGCCGGCCGTCGAGCCGTTGCACGACGAGCGTGCCCTCGTCGATCGTCACCTCGTCGCCGACGACGGGCAGCCGCCCGAGCGCCGACATCACGAATCCGGCGACGGTCTCGTAGTCGCCGTTCTCGGGCACGTGGATGCCGGTGCGCTCCTCGAGCTCGTCGGGACGCAGGATGCCCGGGAAGCTCACGACGTCGCCGCGGCGCACGATGCCCGCGCGTGTGCGGTCGTGCTCGTCGGCCACCTCGCCGACGAGCTCCTCCACGAGGTCCTCGAGTGTCGCGACGCCCGCGGTCCCGCCGTACTCGTCGACCACGACCGCCATCTGGAATCCGCGTCCGCGGAGCTCGCCGAGCAGCGCGTCGAGCTTGATCGTCTCGGGCACCCGCAGCGCGTCGGACTGGAGGGCCGAGGCCGGCACGTCGCTCCGCCGCTCGCGCGGCACCGCGACGGCCTGCTTGACGTGCACCACGCCGACGATGTCGTCGAGATTCTCGTCGTAGACGGGGAAGCGCGAGAACCCGGTCTGCCGGGCCAGCTCGAGCACGGCCTCGGCGGGCTCGAGGCGCTGCACGGCGGCGACCCTGGGCCTCGGCGTCATGACGTCGGATGCGTCGTGGTCGGCGAACCTCAACGTGCGACCGAGCAGCGTGGCGGTGTCCGCTTCGAGCAGCCCGGCGCTTGCGGAGCGCCGGACGAGCGACGACAGCTCCTCGGCCGAGCGCGCCCCCGAGAGCTCCTCCTTCGGCTCGATGCCGATCGCCCGGAGGAGCGCATTCGCGCTGCCGTTGAGCAGGACCACGGCCGGCCGGAACACCCAGGTGAACGCCGCCTGGAACGGGATCACCAGCTTCGCAGTGGCGAGCGGGAGGGCGAGCGCGAAGTTCTTCGGAACGAGCTCGCCGAGCACCATCGACAGCAGCGTCGCGACCACGACCGCGGTGGTCGCCCCGACCGGCCGGACGAGTGCCTCGGGCAGCCCGGCCGCCGTGAGCGGACCTGCGAGCAGCGACGAGATCGCAGGCTCCATCGTGTAGCCGGTGAGCAGCGTCGTGAGGGTGATGCCGAGCTGTGCGCTCGACAGGTGGGTCGAGGTGATCTTCAGCGCGGCGATCGTCATGCCGAGCCGGCTCTCGCCGCGCTCGCGGCGAGCCTCGAGGTCGGCGCGATCGAGATTCACGAGTGCGAACTCGCTCGCAACGAACAAGCCCGTGCCGATCGTGAGGAGGAATCCGATGCCGAGGAGTATCCACTCAGACAACGCGACCTCCCCGAACGGTCACGGGCGAGGGTCTATGGCCGGGCGTAGTCGCAGAGGGAGGATCGTCCATTGTCGATCCAGTATATCGGCGACGACGCGGGTATCCCGGGCGAACCGCACCGAAGCGCGGCGCAGCGGCCTACCAGCTGACCGGCAGCGCCTTGCCCTCCTCGTAGCCGGCCGCCGACTGGATGCCGACGAGCGCGCGCTCGCGGAACTCGTCGAGCGTGCGGGCGCCGGCGTAGGTGAACGAGCTGCGCACGCCCGAGGTGATCATGTCGAGCAGGTCCTCGAGCGACGGGCGCAGGGGATCGAGGTAGATCGACGACGACGAGATCCCCTCGGCGAAGAGCTCCTTGCGGGCGAGGTCGTACGCGGAGAGCCGGTCGAACCGCTCGCGCACCGCCTTCGTCGACGCCATGCCCCAGCTCTCCTTGAACAGGCGACCCGACGTGTCGCGCCGGAGCGTGCCGGGCGCCTCGATCGTGCCGGCGAACCACGAGCCGATCATGACCGACGAGGCGCCCGCGGCGAGCGCGAGCGCCACGTCGCGCGGATAGCGCACGCCGCCGTCGGCCCAGACCCGCGCGCCGAGCTCGCGGGCCGCCTCGGCCGTCTCGAGCACCGCCGAGAACTGCGGGCGGCCGACGGCCGTCATCATGCGCGTCGTGCACATCGCGCCCGGTCCGACACCGACCTTCAGCACGTCGGCGCCCGCCTCGACGAGGTCGGCGACCGCGCCCTCGGTGACGATGTTGCCCGCGACGATCGGCAGCCCCAGGTCGAGATCGCGCACGATCGACACCGCGCGCACCATGCCCTCCTGGTGCCCGTGCGCGGTGTCGACGACGAGCATGTCGACCCCGGCCGCGGCGAGCGCCGTCGCCTTCGCCGCGACGTCGCCGTTGATGCCGACCGCGGCGGCGACCCGGAGCCGACCGTCGGCATCGACGTTCGGCGAGTAGATCGTTCCGCGCAGGGCGCTGCGCCGGCTCAGCGTGCCGACCACCCGGCCGTGCTGCAGCACGGGGGCGAACTCGAGGTCGGCATCGACCATGAGATCGAACGCGCGACGCGGGGTGTCGACGTCCTCGGCGTCGAGCGACGGGATGCCGCCGTGCACGAGGTCGCCGAGCCGGGCGTCGGGAAGGGCGGTCGCGAGACGCGTGGCCACGAGGCATCCCGCATAATCGCCCCTCTCGTCGTGCAGCACGATGCCGTGGCCGTCGACGGGCGGAATCGCCTCGAGCGCCTCCGCGACCGTCGTGCCCGGCGCGAACGAGTGCGGCGTGTCGAACGCCGGCGACTGCGCCTTCACCCATCGGATCGACTCCGCCAGGTCTTGCAGGTGGAGGTCCTGCGGGAGGACCCCGATGCCGCCGCGGCGGGCGAGCGTCGCGGCGAGGCGGGGCCCAGTGATGGAGTTCATGTTGGCCGACACGATCGGCACCGACGCACCGGAACCGTCGTCGGGTGCGAGCGAGACGTCGAGCCGGCTCGTGACCCCCGAGCGGCTCGGAACGAGGAACACGTCGGAGTAGGTGAGGTCGTGCGTCGGCGCGGTTCGGTAGAACTCCATGCCCCCAGCGTAGGCGGCGCGCGACGACG
Source organism: Agromyces sp. NPDC055658 (assembly GCF_053618155.1). Classification (NCBI taxonomy): domain Bacteria; kingdom Bacillati; phylum Actinomycetota; class Actinomycetes; order Micrococcales; family Microbacteriaceae; genus Agromyces; species Agromyces sp. NPDC055658. Next base: position 17,478 of record NZ_JBSHHD010000005.1, read on the forward strand.
TGCGCCGGGCGCCGCGCGCGGGGTTTAGGCTTGTGTGGGTGATCGGCCACGTTCGCGTGCGCGGCCGGGTCGATCTCCGCAAACCAGCATCAACGGAGAGAGTGGGCGAGAGGCTGTGTCGAGCCAATTGACCGGGGCGGGAGCCGACGAGACGGCGTCGGGCGAATACGGGGCCAATGAGTGGCTCGTCGACGAGATGTACGAGAAGTACCTCGCCGACCCCGAATCGGTCGACAAGACCTGGTGGCCGGTGCTCGAGCAGTACCACCGCGTGCAGACCGACGGCGGTGCCGCGTCGAACGGCGTCGGAGCCGAAGCGCCCGCGCCGGCCGGACCGGCCGCTTCCGCGCAGCCGGATGCGCCGACCCAGACGGGCGCCGAGCCGGCGGCCCCCGCCGCCGATGCCCCTGCGCAGCCCGCGCCGGCGACCGCGCCGATCCCCGTGATCGGCCAGACCCCCGCGGCACGGACCACCTCCGTCGCGCCGCGCACCCAGCCGGTTCCGGCCGACGTGCCCGTCACGAGCCCGCAGCCGGTCGTCGCCGAGGCCCCCGAGGAAGACCAGGTCGTCACCCTCAAGGGCATGCCGAAGGCCCTCGCCGCGAACATGGACGCGTCGCTCACCGTGCCGACCGCGACGAGCGTGCGCACCGTGCCGGCGAAGCTCATGATCGACAACCGCATCGTGATCAACAACCACCTGCGGCGCACCCGCGGCGGCAAGATCAGCTTCACCCACCTCATCGGCTGGGCGCTCATCCAGGCGCTCAAGGACTTCCCGAGCCAGAACGTCTACTACTCCGAGGTCGACGGCAAGCCGAGCCTCGTGAAGCCCGCGCACATCGGCCTCGGCATCGCGATCGACATCCCGAAGCCCGACGGCACCCGTGCGCTCCTCGTGCCCGCGATCAAGCGCGCCGAGACGATGACGTTCAACGAGTACCTGACCGCCTACGAAGACCTCGTCTCGCGGGCCCGCCAGAACAAGCTCAAGGCCGACGACTTCTCGGGCGCCACGATCTCGCTCACGAACCCCGGCGGCATCGGCACCGTGCACTCGGTGCCCCGCCTCATGAAGGGCCAGGGCTGCATCATCGGTGCGGGCGCCCTCGAGTACCCGGCCGAATTCCAGGGCGCGAGCGAGAAGACGCTCGCCAACCTCGCGATCGGCAAGACCATCACCCTCACGTCGACCTACGACCACCGGGTCATCCAGGGCGCCGGCTCGGGCGAGTTCCTGAAGAAGGTCCACGAGCTGCTGATCGGCCAGCGCGACTTCTACGAGGGCATCTTCGCCGCGCTCCGCCTCCCCTACGAGCCCATCCGATGGGCGCCCGACATCGCCGTCGACGTCGCGAGCGCGATCGACAAGACCGCCCGCGTGCAGGAGCTCATCAACTCGTTCCGCGTCCGCGGTCACATGATGGCCGACACCGACCCGCTCGAGTACGTGCAGCGCTCGCACCCCGACCTCGACATCGCGACCCACGGGCTCACCTTCTGGGACCTCGACCGCGAGTTCGTCACCGGCGGCTTCGGCGCCAAGCGCAAGGCGCTGCTGCGCGACATCCTCGGCGTCCTGCGCGACTCGTACTGCCGCACCATCGGCATCGAGTACATGCACATCCAGGACCCGGTGCAGCGCCAGTGGATCCAGAACGAGGTCGAGCGCCCGTACGAGAAGCCGACGCACGACGAGCAGATGCGCATCCTGCGCAAGCTCAACGAGGCCGAGGCGTTCGAGACCTTCCTGCAGACGAAGTACGTCGGCCAGAAGCGATTCAGCCTCGAGGGCGGCGAGTCCGTCATCGCCCTCCTCGACGAGATCCTCCAGGGTGCCGCGAAAGAGGGCCTCGACGAGGTCGCCATCGGCATGGCCCACCGCGGGCGGCTCAACGTGCTCACCAACATCGCCGGCAAGACGTACGGCCAGGTGTTCCGCGAGTTCGAGGGCACGGCGTCGGCGCACGGCTCCGGCGACGTGAAGTACCACCTCGGCACCGAGGGCACCTTCACCGCCGACGACGGACACCAGGTGCCCGTCTCGCTCGCGGCGAACCCCTCGCACCTCGAGGCCGTCGACGGCGTGCTCGAGGGCATCGTGCGCGCGAAGCAGGACCGCAAGCCGATCGGCACCTTCTCGACCCTGCCGATCCTCGTGCACGGCGACGCAGCCATGGCCGGCCAGGGCGTCGTCGTCGAGACGATGCAGATGTCGCAGCTGCGCGGCTACCGCACCGGCGGCACCATCCACGTCAACATCAACAACCAGGTCGGCTTCACGACGGTGCCGGGCGACGCCCGCTCGTCGATCTACTCGACCGACGTCGCCAAGACCATCCAGGCGCCCATCTTCCACGTGAACGGCGACGACCCCGAGGCCGTCGTGCGGGTGGCCGAGCTCGCGTTCCGATACCGCCAGGAGTTCAAGCGCGATGTCGTCATCGACCTCGTCTGCTACCGCCGCCGCGGCCACAACGAGGGCGACGACCCCTCGATGACGCAGCCGCTCATGTACAACCTGATCGAGGCCAAGCGCAGCGTCCGCAAGCTCTACACCGAGGCGCTCGTCGGTCGCGGCGACATCACCGAGGCCGAGTACGAAGAGGCGCACCGCGACTTCCAGGACCGGATGGAGCGCGCCTTCGCCGAGACGCACGCGGTGCAGACGGGCGCGATCGACGTGGTCGGCGCGACCGCACAGGTGCACCCGCCCGAGCCCGCCACCGGCGAGCTCGAGACCACCGGCGTCTCGCTCGAGGTCGTGCACGCCATCGGCGACGCCTTCAACAACAAGCCCGCCGGATTCACGGTGCACCCGAAGATCCAGCAGCTGCTGCAGAAGCGCCACGACATGAGCCGCAACGGCAACATCGACTGGGGCTTCGGCGAGCTGCTCGCGCTCGGATCACTGCTCGTCGAGGGCACGCCGGTGCGCTTCGCCGGCCAGGACGCCCGCCGCGGCACGTTCGTGCAGCGCCATGCGGTGCTCCACGACCGCGTGAACGGCCAGGAGTGGCTGCCGCTGCAGAACCTCGCCGAGAACCAGGCCCGCTTCTGGATCTACGACTCGCTCCTCAGCGAGTACGCGGCCATGGGCTTCGAGTACGGCTACTCGGTCGAGCGGGCCGACGCGCTCGTCCTGTGGGAGGCGCAGTTCGGCGACTTCGCGAACGGCGCGCAGACCATCATCGACGAGTTCATCTCCTCGGCCGAGCAGAAGTGGGGCCAGCGCTCGAGCGTCGTGCTGCTGCTCCCCCACGGCTACGAGGGCCAGGGCCCCGACCATTCGAGCGCCCGCATCGAGCGCTACCTGCAGCTCTGCGCCGAGAACAACATGACGGTCGCGCGCCCCTCGACGCCCGCATCGTACTTCCACCTGCTGCGCCGGCAGGCGTACGCCCGTCCGCGGAAGCCTCTCGTGGTCTTCACGCCCAAGGCGATGCTGCGCCTGCGCGGTGCGACGAGCCCGGTCGACGACTTCACGCAGGGCAAGTTCGAGCCGGTGATCGACGATGCGCGCATCACCGATCGCTCGAAGGTCAAGCGCGTCGTCTTCGTTTCGGGCAAGATCTACTACGACCTGATCGCCGAGCTCGACAAGCAGCAGAACACCGAGGTCGCCGTCGTCCGCGTCGAGCAGCTCTACCCGCTGCCGGCCGTCGAGCTGAAGGCCGTCGTCGACGCCTACCCCGACGCCGAACTCATGTGGGCGCAGGACGAGCCCGAGAACCAGGGCGCCTGGCCGTACTTCATCATCGAGACGAACAAGCTCGGGCCGCGCCCCGTCGAGGTCGTCGCCCGACAGCCCGCGGCGTCGCCCGCGACCGGGTCGGCCAAGCGCCACGCGGCCGAGCAGGCCGAGCTGGTGCGCCGGGCCACCACGCTCTAGCCGATCGGCCGGTACGACGAAGCGGGATGCCTCCACGGCATCCCGCTTCGTCGTATTCGCGTCGGATCGAGGTCAGAGCTCGCCGCGCGCGAGGCGACTCGGCCACCAGATCGCGCGACCGAGGTCGTAGGCGAGCGCCGGCACGAGCAGCGTGCGCACGAGGAACGTGTCGAGCAGCACGCCGAACGCGACGATGAACGAGATCTGCACGAGGAACAGGATCGGCAGTACCCCGAGCGCCGCGAAGGTCGCGGCGAGCACGAGCCCGGCCGAGGTGATCACGCCGCCCGTGAGCCGCAGCCCGCGGATGATGCCGGGCCGCGTGCCGAACCGCAGCGACTCCTCGCGCACGCGCGTCATCAGGAAGATGTTGTAGTCCACCCCGAGCGCGACGAGGAACACGAATCCGAAGAGCGGCACCGACGGGTCTGCGCCAGGGAAGTGGAAGACGTGCTCGAACACGAGCGCCGAGACGCCGAGCGCGGCGGCGAACGACAGCACGACGCTGCCGATGAGGATGAGCGGCGCCACGATCGAGCGCAGCAGCAGCATGAGGATCACGAGGATCGCCGCGAGCACGAGCGGGATGACGAGCGTGCGATCGGCGATCGCCGCGTCGTTCGTGTCGAGCGCGACCGCCGTCTGGCCGCCGACGAGCACGTCGGTGCCGACCTCGTCGAGCGCGTCGCGCAACGAGGCGACGGTCGCCTCGGCCTCGAGCGAGTCCGAGGCGTCCGACAGGGTGGCCTGCACGAGGACGCGGCCGTCCACGACGGTGGGCGCCGGCGCGGGGGTTCCGGGCGGGCCGAACGCCTGCACGCCGTCCCCGGTGACGGGTGCCGAGCCCGACGGCGAATCGGCGGAGACCACCGACACCGAGTCGACGCCGGGGGTCGCGAGCGCCACGTCGGCCATCGCCTGCAGCTCGTCCTCCGGTCCGATGATGACCGCCGGGGTGCCAGACCCGGCCGGGAAGTGCTCACCGATCGTCGCCTGCCCGTCGCGCGCCTGCGATTCACCGAGCACGAACTCGCTCGACGGCACGCCGTCGGCGTCGAGCTGGGCGAGGCCGAGCGACATGCCGGCGAGCGCGAGCACGGACACGATCCAGACGGTGCGCGGCCGGCGGGAGACGAGGCGGCCGACACCGGCCCACAGGCCGCGGTCGGGCAGGTCGCGCTCGTCGGGGGCGGATGCACCGTGCACGACGCCCGCCGCGTGCTTCGCGTGTGCGAGGTCGGCGTCGGGATCGCCCGCGTGCGCGACCCTGCGCGGCCAGAACGCCGCACGGCCGGCCCAGAGGAGGAGAGCCGGCAGCAGGGTGAGGGCCGACAGCAGCGCGAACACGATGCCGATCGCGGCGATGGGGCCGAGCGCCTTGTTCGAGTTCAGCTCGCTCACGAGCAGGATGAGCAGCCCGACGATGACCGTGCCGCCGCTCGCCACGATCGGCTCCCACGATCCGCGCAGCGCCGCCCACGTGGCATCCCACTTGCGCTCGTACCGGGCGAGTGTCTCGCGATACCGCGCGATGTACAGCAGCGCATAGTCGGTCGCGGCGCCGATCACGAGGATGAAGAGGATGCCCTGCGTCTGCCCCGAGAGCACGATGACGTCGGCCTTCGCGAGCGAGACGACCGTGAGCACGGCCGCGCAAAGGGCCGACATGCTCGTGAACAGCACGATGAGCGGCAGGAGCGGCGAGCGGTAGACCACAATGAGGATGACGAAGACGGCGGCGAGCGCGACCGCGAGCAGCAGGCCGTCGATGCCGCTGAAGGCGCCCGCGATGTCGGCGCTGAAGCCGGCCGGCCCGGCTACGGCGACCGTCGCCCCCTCGATCGGCACGTCGTCGATGGCGGCGCGGAGCTCGCCGACGACGTCCGACGCGCGCTCGGCCCCGTCGCCCGACTCGATCGGCACGACGATCTCGACCGCCTCGCCGTCGTCTGAGGCGATCGCGGGCGATACCTCGTCATCGATGACGCCCGGCACGTCGGCGAACGCCGAGCGCAGGTCGTCGACGGCGGCGAGCTGCGCGTCGTCGAGGTCGGTGCCGTCGTCGGTCGCGACGACCACGATCGCCGGGATCGTCTCGGTGTCGCGGAACGCCTCCTGCAGCGCGTCGACCTCGGTCGCCTCGGCGGAGGACGGCAGGAACTGGCTCTGGTCGTTGACCGACAGCTTGCTCAGCGAGCCGAACGACGAGCCGCCGGCGCCGAACGCGGCGAACCAGACGAGGATGAGGACGACGGGGATGAGGACGCGCAGCCACGTGGGCACGCGACGACGGGCACGAGTTTCGATCACACCCCGACGCTACGGGCGACGAGACCCGTCGCACATCGAACGAACGGTTGAACCCGCGCTACTCGGCGACGGTCACCGTGTGGGTCGACTGGTACAAGCGGATCTTCGTCAGCACCTGCACCCGCAACTCGTCGGGCGCGCTCTCGCGGCACGCGCGCTGCACGACCTCGGTGATCGCGACGCCCACGCGCAGCTCCGCCTGGCAGTCGACGCAGTTCTCGACGTGCTCGCGGATGTCGACCGCGTCGGCGGCCTGCAGCTCGTTGTGCAGGAACTCCTCGAGCTCGGCCCGGGCCTTCTCGCAACCGCAGTCGGTCATTTCGTGCTCCTCGCAGGTTTCGGCGCCTTCTCGGCCGCGGCGAATCCCTGTTCGCGGGCGTAGTCGGCGAGGGACTCGCGCAGCAGCCGCCGGCCACGGTGCAGGCGGCTCATCACGGTCCCGATGGGGGTGTTCATCATGTCGGCGATCTCCTGGTACGAGAATCCCTCGACGTCGGCGAAGTAGACGGCCAGCCGGAAGTCCTCGGGCAGGGCCTGCAGCGCGTCCTTCACGGCGCTGTCGGGCAGGTGGTCGATCGCCTCGGCCTCGGCCGAGCGGCTCGACCGCGCGGTCGTCGACTCGGCGCCGCCGAGCTGCCAGTCCTCGAGCTCGTCGATGGTGCCCTGGTAGGGCTCGCGCTGCTTCTTGCGGTAGCTGTTGATGAAGGTGTTGGTGAGGATGCGGTAGAGCCACGCCTTCAGGTTCGTGCCCTGCTTGAACTGCGCGAACGCCGCGTAGGCCTTGACGAAGGTCTCCTGCACCAGGTCCTGCGCGTCGGCCGGGTTCTTCGTCATGCGCAACGCAGCAGCGTAGAGCTGGTCGAGGAACGGCAGCGCCTGCTCTTCGAAGAGTTCGCCGAGCGGTCGGGCCTCTTCGGGGGCTTCCGAACCGCTGGGCGCCTGGTCGATCTCGTCGGCAGTCATCACGAGCAATCCTAGATCGTCGGCGACCGCCCTCGTCGGGCGCTCGAGCACGGCAAGCGACACGCGCACCATCTCCTTCCGCGTCGCGCTCCCCTGGCCCTGCGACGCTACTGTTGATAACCGATGCAGATTTCGAGGTATTCCGAACCCGAGTTCGACCCGTACGGCGACATGAAACAGACCGATGCGGATGCCTCGTGGCGCGCGCCGCGCGCGACCGCCCCGTTGACCGCGGCACTGGCGCTGCCCGGCTCGAAGTCGCTCACGAACCGCGAGCTCGTGCTCGCCGCCCTCGCCGACGGCCCGTCCACCCTGCGCGCCCCGCTCTGGTCGCGCGACAGCGAGCTCATGATCGAGGGCCTGCGCGCACTCGGCACGCGATTCGAGCGCGTTCCCGGGCACGGCGGCTTCGGCGACGACCTTCGGGTGACGCCCGCCGAGGAACTGGTCGGCTCGACGACGATCGACTGCGGCCTGGCGGGCACGGTCATGCGCTTCCTTCCGCCGGTCGCGGCGCTCGCGCTCGGCCCGACGACCTTCGACGGCGACGAGTACGCACGCAAGCGACCGATGTCGGGCGTGATCGAGGGACTCACGGGCCTCGGCGTCGATCTCGACGACGACCGTCGGGGCACCCTGCCGTTCACCGTGCACGGCACGGGCCGCGTCGCCGGGGGCTCCCTCGAGATCGACGCGTCGGCGTCCAGCCAGTTCGTCTCCGGTCTCCTGCTGTCCGCAGCGCGGTTCGACGACGGACTCGACCTGCGCCACGTCGGCGACCGCCTGCCGAGCATGCCGCACATCGAGATGACGATCGCGACCCTCGCGGCACGCGGCGTGGCGGTCGAAAGTCCCGAGACCGGCCGTTGGACCGTGGCCGCCGGTCCGATCCACGCCGTCGACGTCGACATCGAGCCCGACCTCTCGAACGCCGCCCCCTTCCTGGTCGCGGCGCTCGTGGCCGGCGGTTCCGTCACGATCACGGGCTGGCCGAGCGAGACCACGCAGGTCGGTGCGCAGCTGGCCGAGCTGCTCCCCCGCTTCGGGGCTCGCGTCGAGCGCGACGGCGACCGGCTCACCGTGCACGCACCGAAGGCCGCCGACGGCGCGGGTCGCGGCATCCGCGGCGTCGATCTCGACCTCTCGGAGGCCGGCGAGCTCGTGCCCAACCTCGTCGCCCTCGCCGCCTTCGCCGGCGAGCCGTCGACGTTCACGGGCATCGGCCACATCCGCCACCACGAGACCGACCGCCTCGCGGCCCTCGCGGCGGAGCTCAACGCCCTCGGCGGGCGCGTCACCGAGCTCGACGACGGACTGCGCGTCGAGCCGGCCGAGCTCCACGGCGGAGTCTGGCACGCCTACGCCGACCACCGCATGGCGACCGCCGGCGCGATCGTCGGGCTGGCCGTCGACGATGTCGTCGTCGACGACATCGGTTCGACGTCGAAGACGCTGCCCCAGTTCACCGAGCTCTGGGAGCGGCTGCTGGCATGACGTGGTGGAGCACCGACGATGACGACGACGAGCCCGAGTTCGACGAGTCCGACGTTCGCGTGCGCCCCAACCGCCGGGGCTCGCGCCCGCGCACCAAGGTGCGACCGGAGCACGCCGACGCGGTGACCGGCACCGTGCTCGGCGTCGACCGTGGGCGCTACACCGTGCTCGTCGACGACGGCGGACCCGACGAGCACGAGCTGACGGCCGCCCGCGCATCGGAGCTCCGCCGCAAGTCGGTCGTCACGGGCGACCGGGTCGATCTCGTCGGCGATGTCTCGGGTTCCGAGGGCACGCTCGCTCGCATCGTGCGCGTGCAGGAGCGCACCACGCTGCTGCGCCGCAGCGCCGACGACACCGACGAGGTCGAGCGCGTGATCGTCGCGAACGCCGACCAGATGCTCATCGTGGTGGCCGCCGCCGACCCCGAGCCCCGTATCCGCCTCATCGACCGGTACCTCGTGGCCGCCTTCGACGCCGGCATCCGGCCGCTGCTCTGCATGACGAAGACCGACCTCGCCGATCCTGGTGCGTTCCTCGCGAACTTCGCGGGGCTCGACCTGCCCGTGTTCCGCTCGCGTGCCGACGCGATGCCGCTCGACGAGATCGCCGACGCGCTCGTCGGCCATCGCACGGTGTTCGTCGGCCACTCGGGCGTCGGCAAGTCGACCCTCGTGAACGCGCTCGTTCCGAGCGCGCACCGTGCGACGGGGCACGTGAACGTGGTGACCGGCCGCGGACGGCACACGTCGTCGTCGACGGTGTCGCTGCGCATCGAGCACGACGGTCGCACCGGCTGGGCGATCGACACCCCCGGAGTGCGCTCGTTCGGGCTCGGGCACGTCGATCCGGCGAACATCCTCGGCGCGTTCACCGACCTCGCGCGCATCGCGGAGCGCTGCCCGCGCGGCTGCACGCACCTGCCCGATGCGCCCGACTGCGCGATCGTCGAAGCCGTCGACGCCGGCGAGCTCGGCGACACGGGCCGTGCCCGCCTCGACTCGCTGCAGCGCCTGCTCGAGACCTTCGCCTGACCTGCTCCGGCGGTCGCTCGGCAGCGGCCGAGGCATCCGCACATCGAAGGCTGCCTACGATGGAAGGCATGACCGATGCACGACTTGGCCCTGGCGACCTCGCCCCCGACTTCACGCTCGACGACCAGCACGGCGACCCCGTCACGCTCTCGTCGCTGCGCGGGTCGAAGGTCGTCCTCTACTTCTACCCGGAGGCGATGACCCCCGGCTGCACGACCGAGGCGTGCGACTTCCGCGACAGCCTCAACTCCTTCAAGAGCGCCGGCATCCGGGTGATCGGCGTCTCGAAGGACGACGCCGCGAAGCTCGCCCGCTTCGCCGAGCGCGACCGCCTGAACTTCACCCTCCTCTCCGACCCCGACCTCGCGGTGCAGCAGCAGTACGGCGTGTGGGGCGAGAAGTCGCTCTACGGCAAGATCGTCGTCGGCTCGATCCGCTCGACCTTCATCATCGACGAGGACGGCCGCATCCAGCGCGCCATGTACAACGTGAAGGCGACGGGGCACGTGGCACGCGTGCGCCGCGAGCTCGGCCTCGACGGCTGAGTCCGTCGCCTGATCCGCCAGGAGCCCGGTCGCGCGTGCGACCGGGCTCCCGTGTCTCCGGGCCGGACCCACCGCGTCGGCGGCCTCCCGCGGCCTCAGGCTCCGGGTGGCGCCTCCTCGACGGGGCGGTCCTCGGGGCGCGAGTAGGCGATGCGCACGGGCGTCCACAGCAAGAGCCCGATCACGGTCACGGCCGGCACGAGCAGCAGCCAGCCGACGTCGGGCCGCGCGAACAGGCCCTGGAACGCCCCCACGGCCACCGACAGCTGCAGGATCTGCCACACGATGGCCGCTGCACGCGACCACGGGGCCCGACGCAGCGACGCGACGGCGACCGCCCACACCCAGATCGCACCGATCGCGACGAGCACGATGAGCGCGATCGCCGTCGCCATCGACGACGGCTCGAGCGAGAAGAGGTCGACCACGAGCCAGCCCAGCAGGCCCGCGACGAGCAGGGCCTCGGCGAACAGCAGCGCGCTCACGACGACGAGCGCGGTGCGGGCCCCGCCGTCGGCAACGGCCGACGAGGATGCCGCGGACGGGACGCCGCCTGTCGCGTCGGGCCGGTCGTCGCGTCGATTCACAGGGTTATCCCATTCATGGCTATTGATTCGGACTCGGGGCTATGCGACCATTTACAAGGTCGAATTGATGCTCACAGGGTGGTGAGCCGATCAGTCATGATCCTACTTCCCGAGATTCGACTTTCCCCCTGCAGCAGCCCGAACGGGCACGTGCAATCACGCACGTCTGCGAACGAACACCCGCAAGGAGCATCTCCATGGATTGGCGCGACAAGGCCGCCTGCCTCACCGCAGACCCGGAACTCTTCTTCCCGGTCGGCAACACCGGCCCCGCCGTCGACCAGATCGAGAAGGCCAAGGCCGTCTGCGCCCGCTGCACCGTCACCGAGATCTGCCTGCAGTACGCCCTCGAGACCGGTCAGGACTCGGGCGTGTGGGGTGGCCTCTCCGAAGACGAGCGTCGCGCCCTCAAGCGCCGCGCCGCTCGCGCCCGCCGCGCGGGCTGAGACCCCGCGCGCTCCGCGCCGCCGAGCCGCGCGCACCCGGCGCACCATCGCTTCAGAGGCTCGGACGCCGGTCGGGCCGTTCTCCGCGAGCGCGTCCTGACCGGCGTGCGAATGCCGCGACGGTACGACGGGCCTGTCGCCGCGTCGGTGCCGCCCGCTACGCCTGGGTGATCCAGCGCAGCGGCACGTCGATCGTCACCTCGGTGCCGCGGCCCACGACCGTGTGCCAGTCGATCGTGCCGCCGAGCTCGCCCTGGATGAGCGTGCGCACGATCTGCGTGCCGAGGCCTTCGCCGACCTTGCCCTCGGGCAGGCCGGCGCCCGTGTCGCGCACCTGCACGGTGAGCATCGTGTCGGAGCGGTTCGCGATGATCTCCACATCGCCCTCCTGCCCCGCGAGTCCGTGCTCGACCGCGTTCGTGACGAGCTCGGTGAGCGCGAGCGCGAGCGGCGTCGCGTACTCGCTCGGCAGCACGCCGAACGAGCCCTGCCGCTTGGGGTGCGCGGTCGTGTTGTGCGCCGACGCGACCTCGGCGACGAGCAGCAGCGCCCTGTCGAACACCTCGTCGAAGTCGACGTTCTGGCTGAGGCCGGTCGACAGCGTGTCGTGCACGACGGCGATCGCCCCGACGCGGCGCATCGCCTGCGTGAGCGCCTCGCGCGCCTCGTCGGAGTGCGTGCGACGCGCCTGGATGCGCAGCAGCGACGCGACCGTCTGCAGATTGTTCTTGACGCGGTGGTGGATCTCGCGGATCGTCGCGTCCTTCGTGATGAGCTCCTGCTCCTGGTGGCGCAGTTCCGTGACGTCGCGCGTGAGCACGATCGCACCGATGCGCTCGCCGCGCCGGCGGATCGGGATCGCCCGGAGCGACACCGTCACCCCGCGGGACTCGACGTCGGTGCGCCAGGGTGCGCGGCCGGTGACCACGAGCGGCAGCGACTCGTCGACCACGAGCTTGCCGCCGAGGAGTCCGGTCGTCACCTCGGCGAGCGACTCGCCCTCGAGCTCGTCGTCGAAGCCCATGCGGTTGAACGCCGAGAGCGCATTCGGGCTCGCGAACGTCGTCACGCCGTCGACGTCGAGGCGGATCAGCCCGTCGGACGCTCGCGGCGCGCCCCGTCGCGGGCCCGTGGGCGCCCCGAGGTCGGGGAAGTCGCCCGACGCGATCATCTGGAAGAGCTCTTCGGCGCACTCGTTGAACGTGAGCTCCTGCCGGCTCGGGGTGCGCGTCGCGCCGAGGTTGGTGTGCCGGGTGATGACCGCCACCGGCTCGGGGGCGATGGCGGTCCCCGTGTCGGTGAGGCGTCGCATGACGGGCACGGCCCGAACCCGGGTCGGCATCTCCTCGTACCAGTCGGGCGCTGAGGAGTCGGCGATCGTCGCGGTCGCGAACGCCGCCGTCACGAGGTCGCGCCATTGCGGCTTGATCTCCTGGCCGACGAAGTCGCGGTAGAAGAGCGTCGCCGCGCTCGACGGCCGCGAGTGCGCGACGGCGACGAAGTCGTCGTCGCCCGACGGCACCCAGAGCACGATGTCGGCGAAGGCGAGATCGGCGAGCAGCTGCAGGTCGCCGACGAGCATGTGCAGCCAGTCGACGTCGGCCTGACTGCTGCGGCCCTGGGCGAGGACGAGATCACTGAGGGTCGACACAGACCCAGCGTAGTGCGCGGATGCCTCGTCGCCACGCAGCCGGCGGAGCCGTGATCGATCGGCCTGGCCGCTCGGCGGCGGAGCTCGCGGCGCGCGACGCAGCGGGGCCGCAGGCCTCACCCGAGCTCGGCCCGGCGGAGCACCGGCAGCGCGAACCCTCGCCGACGCGGCGCCGGGTCGGGGAGGATCGCACGCAGCACGTAATCGCGGAGCGCCGCACGCAGCGGTGCCCGGCCCGCGGCGTCGCGCAGGGTGCGTGCACCGAGGATCGCCGCATCGGCGGCGCGTCCGTCATGCGGCAGCAGGGTGGCCGTGTCGATGCCGGCGAACCGCTGCAGGGTCTGCCGCACCTGGGCGTGGGCGTCGATGCCGAGGGCGCTCTGGCGGACCCGGTTCACGATCACGTCGACACGCTCGGGGTCGACGAGCGCGACCAGTTCGCCGTGGCCGCGGAGGAGTCGCGACAGGCCCACGGGATCGGCGAGGCCGACGGCGACGACACGGTCGGCCGCCTCGAGGACCGCGAACGTCGCAGCATTGCGTCGCGGCGCGAACTGGTCGCTCGTGAGCTCCTCGTCGCGTTCGAGGCTGAACCCGGTGTCGATCACGAGGTACTCGAACTGCCCGCGCATCGCCTCGAGCGCCGAGCTCACGCGCGCATGCGCGAGCTCGGGCCATCGGTTGGGCCCGACGAGTCCCGAGTACACGTCGAACGACGCGCGCGGCGAGGTGTAACGCTGCGCGACGCGCTCGAGTTCAGTCCGGTCGAGCGAACCGGCGCCGGCGAGGCGGCACGCGGCGGCGAACCCGGGTGTCTCGTCGAGGAGGCCGAGCGCGGGTGCGACCGCACCCCCGTACGGATCGGCGTCGATGAGCGCGACGCGATGGCCGGCCGCGGCGAGCTCCGCGGCGATGTTGACGGCGATCGTCGTGCGCCCGGGCGCGCCGGCCGGGCCCCACACGGCGATGACCGCAGCCTCCGGCCGTGCCGCGGAACCGGAGTCGAACCGCGACGGCAGCGGTGCCGCCCCGGCGACGAGCGGCTCGATCTCGGGCCATCCGGCGCCGCGGCCGGCGATCTCGTGCACGCCGAGGGCGGCCGCCTGCGCCCGCTCCGCGTCATCGCCCGCGACGGCGACGAGCCGGATGCCGCGCTCGTCGCAGGCACGCAGGAGCTCGGCGTTCAGCGTGCCCCGCCCGGCGCCGACGACGACCGCCTCGGGCGCGAGGACGTCGAGGCTGTCGACGAGGTCGCGCCAGCCGACGAGCCGCGCGACGACCGTGTGCCCGTGCTCGACGAGGTCGGCGAGCAGCCGTTCCTCGGTCGCGGCGTCGAGCGCGAGTGCGATCCGCGCCATCTCAGTCGCCCGAGCCGGATGCGACGAGGTCGATGGCATCGCCGGTGGCGAGCGCCTCGAGCACGGCGGCGACCCGGTCGCTCGGGACGAGGACCTCGACCGAGGCCCCGCCCGACGAGACCATGCCGTCGTCCTCGACGATGCCCGCGATCTCGGCGTCGGCGACGAGCACCTTGGGCGCCTCGAATCCGCCGCGGTCCTTCGCGCGCGCCGACCACACGTCGACCCTCGACCCTGCGTCGAGACCGCGTGCGAGGGTGCCTCGGCTCGGTACCACGACGACGGACAGCCCGGTGGCGTCGGCATCGCCGACGGCTGCGGCGGGCACGAGCTCGCCCTTGCCGACGGTGCGGGTGACGACGAGCCCGTCGTCGGTGTCGTCGACCCGGAGATAGCCTGCTTCGGCCGTGCCGAGGCGGACCGACTCGACGTCCAGCCGATCGAGCTCGAGCTCGGCGCCCGGTGTGAGGGTCTCCCGTGCCACGTAGACGTCGACGGTGTCGTCGAGGCCGTCGACGAGCGCCCAGACGCCGATGGTCGAGCCGGCGACGAGCACGATCCCGATGAGCAGCCTCGGGTCGAGTCGAACGGCGCCGCGTTCACGTCGGTTGCGACCGGTCATCTGGTCTCGCTCCTCCTCCCGGCGCGCATGCGCCGGACACCATCGTCACCCCATCCGCGAAGTTCGTCCCGAAGTTATCCACAACGGCCGCGGCGCCGCCTGCGGTCGACGCGACGGGTCGATAATCGAGACATGACCTCACCAGGTTCGGGCGACGCGATCGGCCGCTTCCTCACGATCGCCGACGCGGCAGAGATCCTCGCCGTCGACGTGGCGACGGTCGACGCGCTCATCCGCAGCGGCGAGCTCCCCGCGATCCGCGTGGGCAGCTCGGGTCCGTGGCGCATCGAGCGCGCCCAGCTCGAGGTGTGGATCGAGCTGCGGTACGAAGCGACGCGCGTCGACGTCGCGTGGAACGAGGGCGAGTTCGCCAACATCACCGAGCTCTCCGGCGTGCGAGCCGGTCGCATCCGCCCGGTCGACTGATCCGCCCGCGCCCTGCAAGGCCGGCGCGACCGCCCGCCGGCCCGGCGCGGAGCTGCCAAGGGGCGGAGCGGGCACGGGCGAGCTCCCCGCGCCGCCCGGCCGATCAGTCGAACCGGACCAGCAGCAGGCGCGCCAGGGGCACGATCCGGTAGCCGTGCACGTCGCGCTCACGACGCGGAGCGCCCGGCTCGTGGAGCGCGAGGTCGAGGTGGTCGCGTGCGACGCGGTCGATCGTGCCGTGCGCGATGCCGTCGACCGTCGTCAGCTGCACGGCCGTCCTGCGGCGCGCGAGGTCGCGCAGCACGAACGGCAGCCCGATCCGCTCGGCGAGGCGCACCGAAGCCTCCGGTACCGCAGCAAGGCTCGGCTCGAGTTGCTCGCGACCCGGAAGGATCGCGGCGATCGCCGTGAACGGCACGACCACCTGGTCGGGTACCCGGCCGTGGTGCCGGGTCTCCGCGCTCAGCCAGTCGCGCCCGAATGCGAGCGGCCGCAGGCCGACGACGCCGCCGCCCTGCAGTTCGATGCGCACGACCGACTCGGCGGCGGACTCGGACGACCGGGTGAGCGCCGCGATGCGGTCGCGCAGGGTCAGCCGGCCGAGGCGGAGCCGTTCCTCCTCGAGCTCGAGCGCGCGCTGCTCGTCGAGGTGCTCGCGATCGAGCTGACCCTCGAGGTCGGCGAACAGCTGGTCCCAGCGCATACCCGCGACGGTACCTCGACGACGACGACGGCGCGCGGAGTTCTCCACAGCCGGAGAATTCTCTTGACACCTTCGGCAGGCATGCTTACATTCGCTTCAGGAATCCACCGTGTCCCCCGAGTGGGGGTGGTTCCCGTCGCGACGCTGCGAGGCTCGCGACCGCCAGCCCTACTGGAGCGAAGATGACCGTACGCGATGCCGCCGCCCGAACGACGGCCGTGCAGGGCGCTGCAGCCCGCCACCTCGACGACGAAGACGAGTACTTCGCCCGGCAACGGGCTCGGCGCGACCAGCTGCCCGACCCCGAGCAGTTGCTGCGCAATCTCACGCACTGCGTGATCGAGTCGCTCGCCGGGGCGCGCGACCTCGAGCAGCTGGCCCGGTGGGTGACCGACGAGGTCTACCGCAACCTCTCGAAGCGCGTCGTCCTCGCAGCCAGGGCCCGCCGCGTGAAGGGCCAGTCGCCCCAGCGCCCGGCCTTCTCGGTCGGCAACGTGCACATCTGCGAACCCGCCGACGGTGTGGTCGAGGCAGTCGTGATGGTGCACCAGCGGGCGCGCTCGCGCGCCGTCGCGATCCGACTCGAAGGGCTCGACCAGCGCTGGCGCGCGAGCGCCATCGGCGTGCTCTAGCACCACCCGATCCGTCGGCCGGGGCCCAGCACGCGAGCCGGTGCCGCATGCTTCGGTGCGCCGCGCATCTCGGGTGCGCCGCAGCACCGGGTCATCGCCATGCGATCGTGCGACGCCCCGCGTGCGCGGTCGTCACGACCAGGAGGCGCGTTCGTCCTCTCGCGGAGCGAGCACGGTGCGGGTCTCCGCGTCGAAGGTGCGCACCGGCCGTTCGCGGCTCCACCGCTCCCACCCCGGGTTGCCGTCACGGCAGAACGACACCCATGCGCCGTGCATCTCGACCGCGAGGGACACCGGGGCCGCTCCCCCGGTCAGCGCCGACGCGTCGGGCGCGTCGAGCCGGTCGAACACG
Source organism: Agromyces sp. NPDC055658 (assembly GCF_053618155.1). Classification (NCBI taxonomy): domain Bacteria; kingdom Bacillati; phylum Actinomycetota; class Actinomycetes; order Micrococcales; family Microbacteriaceae; genus Agromyces; species Agromyces sp. NPDC055658. The sequence goes on from NZ_JBSHHD010000005.1 coordinate 34,493, forward strand.
GCGGGCAGCTCCATGCAGTGCGCGGCGCCCAGCTCGAGTCGCGGGCTCCGCCAGCCGAACTCGTACACCCACGTCGCGGCACCGCGGTCGAGCCGGGCGTCGGCGAGCCGGTTGATCGGCAACCGCAGCAGGAGGTCGGTGGCGAGCACGCCGAACAGGTCGCCCCGTCCGATGCCGGGCCGGTTGCGACGGTAGCGGCGCATCGTGCCGGCACGGATGCGGAACGCGAGACGCGCGGCGAGCAGGTGCCGGCGGCCGATCCGCGCGACGAGCCCCGTCGGATGCAGCCACAACCGGGCCTCCTCAGCGGTGCACCCGATGAGCATCGGAACCTCGTCGGCCGAGCCGGCCACGAGCGCCTGCTCGGGATCGGGCAGCCCGTCGCCGATCGCGATCGCGAACCCGGGCCCGCCCGTGACGGGGGTCGTTCCCTGCGTCACCCGCTGCTGCGCGGCCACGAGGTCGCTCGGCGCGACCGCCGCGAACGCGTCTCGCGTCGAGGCGATGCCGAGGTCCGCGGCGATGAGCCGTGTGATGCGGCCGGCCTTCTCCCGCGGTCGCGCCGCGAGCGGCCCGCTCTGCAGGATGGCCCGGTCGACGAGGCCGGATGCCTCGGGATGGGCGAGCACGGCGGCGATGAGCGACGCACCGGCCGACTGCCCCGCGACGGTGACGCGGGCCGGGTCGCCGCCGAAGGCCGAGATCTCACGACGCACCCAGCGCAGCGCCGCGATGACGTCGAGGAGCCCGAGGTCGAGCGGTGCGCCGTCGAGCACCGAGAACCCCTCGGACCCGAGCCGGTAGTTCACCGAGACGAAGACGATGCCGTCGCGCGCGAACGGTGCTCCGTCGTAGCTGTCGAGCGCGTTCGCACCACGTGTCAGGGCGCCGCCGTGCACCCACACCATCACCGGACTCGACCCGGGCGCATCGGCGACGGCGCCCGAGCCGAAGACATCCGGCGACCACACGTTCAGGTTGAGGATCTCACTGCCGTCGACCTCGATCGAGGGCAGCACCCGCTCGAGGCCGCCGCCGTAGGGCGCCTGCGGCGCGGTGGCGCCGGGCGACGAGGCATCCCGTTCGCCCGCCCATCCCGCATGCGGCTCGGGGGCCGCGAAGCGGCGGTCGCCGAACGGCGTCGCCGCGTACGGCACGCCGAGGAAGCGCGCGACCCCGCCGGAGCGGGTGCCGCGCAGCCTCCCCGCGGAGACGACGGCGATCGGGTCGGTCACGCCGAGCTCAGCGACCCTTGCGCTCCTGCGCACGACGCTCGGCGCGGTTCTGCGGCGCCTCGCCGCCCGACCGCTGGCCGAACGCCCCGCGCTCTCCGCCCTCGACGGCCTGCTGGGGCGACTGGCTCTCGGCGACGGCGCGACGGGCGCGCTGCGTCGCCGCCTGCTGCACCTGGCCGCGCTGGTTGCGCACCTCGACGCCGCCCGAGTCGCTCGGCGCGGTGTAGCTGAGCTTCTCGTCGGGCGTCGACTCGCGCGCGAGTCCCTTGGCCTCGATCGTGGTGGCCGCGCCGGCTCCGGCCTGCGGGGCGACCTCGACCTCGAGGTTGAACAGGAAGCCGACCGTCTCCTCGCGGATCGAGCCCATCATCTGCTGGAACATCGCGTAGCCCTCGCGCTGGTACTCGACCAGCGGGTCGCGCTGGGCCATCGCACGGAGCCCGATGCCGTCCTTCAGGTAGTCCATCTCGTAGAGGTGGTCGCGCCAGCGACGGTCGATCACCGAGAGCACGACGCGGCGCTCGAGCTCGCGCATCGCGGGGCTGCCCAGCTGCTGCTCGCGGCGCTGGTAGGCGAGCTTCGCGTCGGAGATGATCTCGCGACGCACGAACTCGCGGTTCACGCGGCCCTTCTCGCCGGCCTCGGCGACGACCTCGTCGATCGTGATGCCGATCGGGTAGAGCGTCTTGAGCTCGGCCCACAGCGCGTCGAAGTCCCACTCGTCGGGGTTGCCGTCGGCGGTGTGCTGGTCGAGCACCTCGTCGATGACGTCGTCGAGGAACTTCTGGGTGCGCTCGTGCAGGTCGTCGCCCTCGAGGATGTGGCGGCGGTCGGAGTAGATCGCCTCGCGCTGGCGGTTCAGCACGTCATCGTACTTGAGGACGTTCTTGCGGATCTCGGCGTTGCGCGCCTCGACCTGCGACTGCGCCGAACGGATCGCTCGCGTCACGACCTTCGACTCGATCGCGACGTCGTCGGGCACCCCGCGCGACATGAGGCTCTCTGCGGCACCCGCGTTGAAGAGGCGCATGAGGTCGTCGGTGAGCGACAGGTAGAACCGGCTCTCGCCCGGGTCGCCCTGACGGCCCGATCGACCGCGCAGCTGGTTGTCGATGCGGCGCGATTCGTGGCGCTCGGTGCCGAGCACGTAGAGACCGCCGGCGGCCAGCACCTTCTCGGCCTCGACCGCGACCTCGGCCTTCACGGCCTCGAACACGTCGTCCCAGGCGGCTTCGTACTCGTCGGGCGTCTCGGCGGGCGAGAGCCCTTTCTCGTGCATCTGCTGCACGGCGATGAACTCGGCATTGCCGCCGAGCATGATGTCGGTGCCGCGGCCGGCCATGTTCGTCGCGACGGTGACCGCACCGAGCCGGCCCGCCTGCGAGACGATCGCCGCCTCACGGGCGTGGTTCTTCGCGTTCAGCACCTCGTGCCGCACGCCCTTCTTCGCGAGCAGGCGCGAGAGGTACTCGCTCTTCTCGACGCTCGTCGTGCCGACGAGCACGGGCTGGCCCTTCTTGTGGCGCTCCACGATGTCCTCGACGACCTGCGCGAACTTCGCCTCCTCGTTCTTGTAGACGAGGTCGGGCTGGTCGATGCGCACCATCGGCTTGTTCGTCGGGATCGGCACGACCCCGAGCTTGTACGTCGACATGAACTCGGCCGCCTCGGTCTCGGCGGTACCGGTCATGCCGGAGAGCTTGTCGTACAGGCGGAAGTAGTTCTGCAGCGTGACGGTCGCGAGCGTCTGGTTCTCGGCCTTGACCTGTACGCCCTCCTTCGCCTCGATCGCCTGGTGGATGCCCTCGTTGTAGCGACGGCCGACGAGGATGCGGCCGGTGTGCTCGTCGACGATGAGCACCTCGCCGTTCATCACCACGTAGTCCTTGTCGCGCTTGAACAGCGCGTTGGCCTTGATCGAGTTGTTGAGGAACGAGATGAGCGGCGTGTTCGCCGACTCGTACAGGTTGTCGATGCCGAGGTAGTCCTCGACCTTCTCGATCCCGGGCTCGAGCACGCCGACGGTGCGCTTCTTCTCGTCGACCTCGTAGTCCTCGCCGGCGACGAGGCGGTCGGCGAGGCGCGCGAACTCCGCGAACCAGCGGTTCGCCTCGCCCGACGCGGGGCCAGAGATGATGAGCGGCGTACGCGCCTCGTCGATGAGGATCGAGTCGACCTCGTCGACGATCGCGAAGTGGTGGCCGCGCTGCACCATGTCGGAGGCCTGCCAGGCCATGTTGTCGCGCAGGTAGTCGAAGCCGAACTCGTTGTTCGTGCCGTAGGTGATGTCGGCCGCGTACTGCTCGCGTCGCACCTGCGGCGTCTGGCCGGCCACGATGCAGCCCGTCGTCATGCCGAGGGCGCGGAAGACGCGACCCATCAGCTCGGACTGGTAGCTCGCGAGGAAGTCGTTGACCGTGATGACGTGCACGCCGCGGCTGGTGAGCGCGTTGAGGTAGGCCGCGGTCGTCGCGACGAGGGTCTTGCCCTCACCGGTCTTCATCTCGGCGATGTTGCCGAGGTGCAGGGCGGCGCCGCCCATGAGCTGCACGTCGAAGTGGCGGAGGCCGAGGGTCCGCCGGCTCGCCTCGCGCACGGCTGCGAAGGCCTCGGGCAGCAGGTCGTCGAGCGACTCGCCGCTCGCGTAGCGCTCGCGCAGCTCGACCGTCTCGTGCTTCAGCTCGTCATCGCTGAGCGCCTTGAAGCCCTCTTCGAGTGCGTTGACCGCCGCCGCGTAGTTCTCGAGCCGCTTGAGGGTTCGACCCTCGCCGACGCGGAGGACCTTTTCAAGAATCGAAGCCACGAATGTTCTCCTGTTGTTTCATCGGCGCCGCATCATCGGGTGCAGGCCTCGGGTGGCCTCGGCGCCCGTTGCCGCCTGTGCAGCGGTCATCATAGCCATGCTAGTGGGCCGCGACCTGAGCGACCCCGCCACCGCATCCTCGGATGCGGTGGCGGGGTCGTCGGCGAAGCCTGTTCCGATCAGGATGCCACGGGCTCGCGCCCGCTCGTCACGGGGGTGTCGATCGCACCCTCGCCGTGCTCGTCGAGGCCGATGACGCCGTAGTCCCAGCCCTTGCGGCGGTAGACCACGCTCGGCCGGCTCGTCTCGGAGTCGATGAAGAGGTAGAAGTCGTGTCCGACGAGTTCCATGAAGTAGAGCGCCTCGTCGACGGTCATCGGTGCCGACGCGAACACCTTGCGACGGATCACGACGGGCGTGTAGACCTCGTCGTCGCCCATCTCGTCGGTCGTCTCGACCACCGGGATGCTGCCGGTGCGCACCTGTTCGAGCACCTCGACGCCGGCCGCCTGGACGCCGACCCCGTTGAAGCCGGCCTCGGCCGCCTCGCGGAGCGAGGTGTGCCGGTGGTTGCCGCCGCGATGCACCTTGCGCCGGTCCTTCGCGCGGCGGATCCGCTCGAGCAATCGCCCGAGTGCGACGTCGAACGCCGCGTACTTGTCGGTGCCGTCGGCCTCGGCCCGCACGACGGGCCCCTTGCCGAAGAGCGTGAGCTCGACGCGATCGAGCCCGGGGTTGCCGTTCTTCTCGTTGTGACGGCTGAGCTTCACGTCGAGGGAGATGGCGCGGTCGGTCAGATGCGTGACCTTCTCGGACTTCTCCGTCGCATAGGCGCGGAAACGGTCCGTGATCCCCAGGTTTCGTCCGACGATGTTCAGTTCCATGACGACCTCCGTTCACCGGCGTGTCACCCGGTTCTGAAGGGTGGATCGACCACGCCTGTCCTGCCACCGTAGCCCGCCCGCCCGGCAAAGTCACGGAGTGTTTCCGTCGAGTTCGCCGAGAGCCGAACATGGCGGAGCGGGGTCTCGGCGAGCACGGCCGCGCCGACGGTCGACGCCCCTGCCGCACGCAGCGCGCGGGCGGCCTCCGCCATGGTCGCGCCCGTCGTCAGGACGTCGTCGACGAGCAGGAACGAGCGGTCGTCGAGCGGACGGTCGGCGGTGAGGCCCCCGGCGGCGTTCGCGCGTCGCGCGTCGGCCCCGAGCGCCGCCTGGTCGGCGCGTTCGCGAGCGAGTCGCAGCACCCGGGCCGGGCGCAGGCCGCACCGGGCGAGCAGCAACTCGACCGGGGCGTAGCCGCGCTCGCGCATCGCGCGTCGCGTCGACGGGACGACGGCGATCTCGATCGGCGTGCTCGGGTCTCGACCGCTCGCCGCGGCGTGGCCGACCTCGCCGCCGGGCCGATGGGGTGCGACCGCGTCGAGCGCCGCTCGTATCGCATCGCCGAGGGCGGTCGCGAGCACGGGCGCGGCGTCGGTTCGTCCGCCGTCCTTGAAGGCGCCGATCACCGCGGCCGCGACCCCCTCGTACTCGAGCGCCGCGTGCACGGCGAACGCGCCCTCTGGGCCTTCCCGGAGGACCGCCCGCGGCGATCCGGCGAGCTGCACGCGGCATTCGCCGCAGACGCTCCGGTCGGGCCGTCCGCACCCGGCGCAGACGACGGGCACGAGCACGGCGAGCGCGTCGAGCACGGCTCCCCCGGCGGCCGCGGCGAGTGCGGTGAGCGTGCGAAGCCCGGCGTTCATGCGACCAGACTGTCCCGGATCACGAGCGTCGGGGCCGCGGGCCGAGCCGCACGCGGACGATGTCGGCAGCCGGCGCCTGGGGAGGACGGGTCGGCTCAGTCGGGCATCTGCACCGACACGAAACCGAGGTCGGTCGCCCGCTCCTGCCAGGTGACGCCGCTCGGCACCTCGAGGGCCCCGCCGGAGGTGAGTACGCGCAGGCTCCGCTCGCCGTTGCCGGCGTCGAGCGAACGGCCGTCGGCCGGACCGGCGGTGTCGTCGGGCACGCCGCCGAGGTCCTGCACGAGCACGCGGGTGTCGCCGCCCGGGAGCTCGACGAGGGCGGCGACCCGGTTCGCATCGAGCCAGGCGACGTCGCGCGGCGTGCCTGCGATGCTCGCGAGTCGCAGCACGGTCTTGCCGAGCGCGACCGGCAGGCCGTTCTCGTCGCGCTCGATCGACGCGGCGACGAACCGGGCGCGTGTGCCGTCGCCGAGCAGCGCGATGATGCGCGTGCCGTCGCGCGACACCTCGAGCGCGGCGATCGTCGAGCCGACCCACGGCACGGCGAGCGGGATCGGGTCGCCCGACGGCGGGTACGCGACCAGCTCGCCCGGCGCGGCCGCCGGCACCGACCACACGACCCCCTGCGGGTCGATCGCCGGCACGATGAGGCCGGGGCGGGGGTCGAGCTCGGCGAGTTCCTCGCCCGCCCGCACGAGGGAGACCCCCGCATCGTTCCGCACCGCGACCGACGTTCCGCCGGCGCCGACCGCGGCTCCGTCGGGTGCGAGTCCCTCGACCTGGGGCGAGACGCCGTCGATCGGCTCGATCTCGTCGTTCGACGAGGCCAGGTGGCCGAAGCTCGTGCCGTCGTACACGACGGGTCGCGGATCGACCGCGGGATTCTGGATCGGCGGATCGGCGAGCGGCGGCGGGTCCTGGGGTGCCCCGTCGATCGACAGGGCGACGTCGCTGACGTCTCGCACGCTGCCGACGAGGGTCGCGTCGAGCTGCTCCTGCATGCGCTGCACCGTGCGCGTGTCCTCGAACTGCGCCCCGGACAGGTCGACGCTCGCGGTGCCGTTCGCGATCGGCACCGAACTCTGCTCGAGCGCCGTGCCCTCCGGGAACGAGGTCTTCACTCCGGGGAGCAGCCATTCGGCCGGTCCGGCGAGCAGTGCCCGCACGACGTTCGTCTGCGCCGCATCGGTGCGTGCGAACCAGCGCAGGTCGGGCACGAGGTAGCGGAAGTCGGCCGAGTAGAAGTAGAGCTCGTAGGAGCGGTACACCTCGCTGAAGGTGAGTTCGTCGATCAGCAGGCCCTGCGGCGCCTCGGCGATGCGCCACTCGCCGTCGACGGTGACGAGACGGTACGGCAGCGTCGCCTCGGCGGTCGTCTCGGGCAGCTCGTACTGCCCGGTGGCCGTGAGCGCTGCGGCGGGCGTCGCCGTGACCAAGACCTCCGACTCGGTCGCGCCGTCGGCGACCTTCGGCGCATCGATGGTGCGGTCGGCGCGCACGTCGATCGTGGTCCCGGCGTCGGGATGCCATTCGGGATAGAACTCGTCGGTCAGGTACTGCCGCGCCACCTGGTAGTTGCCCCGCGGGCTCGCCGCCGCATCGATGAAGCCCAGCACGATCTGCTCGGGCGAGGCGCCCGGCTGCGGGCCGCGCACGAAGGTGTCGAGCTCGAGCGATTCCTCCACCGGATCGGGGTGGCCGACCCCTACCGGCCCTGACGTGGGCAGGGCGACGCAACCCGTCAGCATGGTTGCGACGACGAGCAGCAGGGATGCCGCGAACGGGCGTCTACGCATCGTGCCGACCTCCGTCCGAGGCATCCAGGTCGATCGCGGTCACGACGCCCGTGGGCGGCGGTCCGGTCGCATCGACGTCGTCGGGTTCGAGCGGCAGCGGCGACACCACCGCCTCGGCGTCGCGCGTGCGGGGCAGGGTGAGCCGGAACACACTGCCGGCCCCGGGCTTCGACCAGACGTCGAGCACGCCGCCGTGGGCGACCGCGTCCTCGAGCGAGATCGCGAGCCCGAGCCCGGTGCCGCCGATCGTGCGGGTGCGACTCGGGTCGGCGCGCCAGAAGCGGTCGAACACGCGCGCGCTCTCCACCTCGGTCATTCCCAGTCCGTAGTCGCGCACCGACAACGCGACCGCCGACTCGTTGCTGTCGACGGCGACGACGATCGGCTTGCCCTCGCCGTGCTCGATCGCGTTGCCGAGCAGGTTGCGCACGATGCGCCGGATCCGGCGCGGGTCGACATCGGCGTCGAGGTGCCCGCCGGGTGCGACGAGCCGGAGCTCCGAGCCGTGCTCGCGCGCCAGCTCGTGCATCGACTCGATCGCGTCGCCTGCGAGGTGCACGAGGTTCGTCGGCTGGGTCGTGAGCTCGACCGAGCCGGCGTCGTAGCGACTGATCTCGAGCAGGTCGGCGAGGAGCGTCTCGAACCGGTCGGTCTGCGTGTGCAACAGCTCGACGGTGCGCGAGGTGGGACCTGCGAAGTCGTCGCGCTGGCCGTACAGTACGTCGCCCGCCAGCCGGATCGTCGTGAGCGGGGTCCGCAGCTCGTGCGAGACGTCGGAGACGAATCGCTGCTGCATGACCGAGAGCTCGGCGAGCTCGCGGATGCGGGCCTGCAGGCTGTCGGCCATGCCGTTGAACGAGGCGGCGAGGGTGGCCAGCTCGTCTTCGCCCTTCGACGGCATGCGCACCCCGAGGTCGCCCGCCGCGAGTCGGCGGCTCGTGGCCGCCGCGGAGCGGATCGGTTCGATCACCCAGCGGACGACCAGCAGGGTGATCGCGCTGAGCAGGGCGAGCAGCGCGATCGCCCCGATGATGCCGACGGTCTGCATGAAGGCGAGCGTCTCCTGCGCGTCGGCGAAGTTGTAGCCGATGTAGAGCCCGTAGCGGCCGGCCTGCGGCACGGTGATGCTCGACGCCACGACGACACCCGGATCGGTTCCGCCGGCGCCGTCCTCGAGCGCGACCGACTGCCAGAACTGCCCCTCCGGGTTGTCGGCGACGCGCTGCTGCAGTTCCTCGGTGATGACGCCGTCGAGCGCGGGCGCGCCGCGATCGGGCGGAGCGACCCTGTTCGGCTCCTCGTCGATGCGGAAGTACGCGATCGCGGTCGACCCCGACACGGATTGGACGGTGCGCGCGGTCGAGTTCATGAGGGCCTGGAGTGACGCACGGTCGCTCGCGTCGGACGAGTTGAGGATGCTCTGCGCCGCGGTGGTCGCGTTGTTCGATGCGCCGAGCGACTCGTCGAGCTGGTTCTGGAAGAGGTTCGAGGCGACGCTGAACGAGATGTAGAGGCCGATCACGAAGATGGCGAGGGATGAGAGGGCGAGCGTGATCGCGACCGTGCGGAACTGCAGGGAGCGTCGCCACAGTGCCGCGAGCCGCCTCGGTTGCTCTCGCCACGATCCGGCGAACGGCATCGCCGCGGCATGGGCCTCCGTCATCCGCCCGTCGCCCGGTCTCAGGTGGTGGCGCCGGCACGGTAGCCGACGCCGCGGACCGTCATCACGATCCGGGGGTTGTCGGGGTCGTGCTCGACCTTGGCGCGCAGCCGCTGCACGTGCACGTTCACGAGGCGGGTGTCGGCCTTGTAGTGGTAGCCCCACACCTGTTCGAGCAGCATCTCGCGCGTGAACACCTGCTGCGGTTTCGAGGCGAGCGTCAGCAGCAGGTCGAACTCGAGCGGGGTCAGGTTGATGCGGCTGTCGCCGCGGCGCACCTCGTGGCCGGCCGCGTCGATCACGAGGTCGCCGATCGGCAGCGTCGCCGACGCCGTCTCGGGCGTGGGCCGCAGCCGCGTGCGGATGCGGGCGACGAGCTCCTTCGGATTGAACGGCTTCACGATGTAGTCGTCGGCGCCGGTCTCGAGCCCCTTGACCACGTCGGCCGTGTCGCTCTTCGCCGTGAGCATGATGATCGGCGTGCCCGACTCCGCGCGGATCCGGCCGCAGACCTCGATCCCGTCCATGCCGGGAAGCATGAGGTCGAGCAGCACCAGGTCGGGCTTGTGCTCGCGGAAAGCGGCGACCGCGGCGCCGCCGTCGGCGCAGAAGACGGGCTCGAAGCCCTCGGTGCGCAGCACGATGCCGATCATCTCGGCGAGGGCCGTGTCGTCGTCGACGACGAGTACGCGTGGAGTCATCCCGTTCGTTCCTGTCAGCAGCCGATCGCCCGGCGGAATCCGGTGTCCCCCAGCGTAACCGGTCGAGGGTGCGCATCGGCCGAATGTGCGAGCATGGGGGCACCCCGCCGGAAGGAGCGCGTAGACGTGTCGGATCACGACTGGCAGGCGCCGGGTGGCGCGAACGATGCCCAGCCACCGGTCCCGCCCACGGCCGTGCCGCCCGCCGGGGGGAATCCGCCGCCCGGGCAGTACCCGCCGCCCGCGTACCCGCCGCCCGTCGCCCCGACCCCGCCCCGCGGCGACTACCCGCCGCCCGCGTACCCGGCTCCGGGTTCGTATCCGGCTCCGGGTTCGTACTCGGCTACCGCCCCGTACCCGCCCCACGGCGGGTTGCCGCCGGCCGGTGGATTTCCGCCGCCCGTGCCGGGGTGGGCGCCGCCGCCGAAGCCCGGGCTCCTGCCGCTGAGGCCGCTCGGGTTCGGCACCCTGCTGTGGGCGCCGTTCCAGACGTTGCGGCGCAACCCGGCCGCGACCTTCGGCTCCGGTCTCATCGTGCAGCTCGTCACGGTCGTCGCGACGCTCGCCGTGATCGTCCCGTTCATGATCCTGATCTTCAACCGCGTCGAGAGCGCGGCGACCTCCGACGACGCCGACGCCCTGGCGTCCGGTGCGGTCGGAGGGTTCCTGCTCCTCATGCTCGTGCCCATCGCGATCACGCTCGTCGCGAGCGCGTTCCTGCAGGGCGTCATGGTCGTCGAGGTCGCGAGCGGCACGATCGGCGAACGCCTCGCGTTCGGTGCGCTCTGGCGACGGGCCGCTCGCCGGTTCGGCCCGCTGCTCGGCTGGACGGCGATCGTCACGGGCGCGGTACTGCTGGCCGTGATCGGCTTCGTCGCCCTGATCGCGGCCGCGGCGGTCGCGGGCACCGCGATCACGGGCGGCCCGGCCGGCGCCATCGGCGGACTCGTGATCGGGCTCGTCGGCGGGCTCGGGTTCCTCGTCCTCTCGGCGTGGCTCACGACGAAGCTCGCCGTCGTGCCGAGCGCGATCGTGCTCGAGCGCGCCGGCGTCGCACAGGCCGTGCGCCGTTCGTGGCGGCTGACGACCGGCTACTTCTGGCGGACGTTCGGCACGCTGCTCCTCGTCGCGGTCATCCTCTACTTCGCGAGCCAGCTCGTCACGCAGCCGGTCTCGCTGATCGGCACGATCCTCGCGGGGGTCATCGACCCGACCGGCTCGGGCGCCTCGATCGGCATCATGATCGCGACCGTCGTCGTATCGCTCGTGCTCACGATCGTGATCAGCGCGATCACGGCCGTCGTGCAGGCGGCGCTCGTCGCGGTCATCTACATCGACCTGCGGATGCGCCGGGAGGGCCTCGACCTCGAACTCGCGCGCCACGTGGAGGACCGCGACGCGGGCCGGCCCACCGGCGATCCGTATGCCACTCCGACCATGTCCGGTCCGACGGCGCCGCATCACGACGGCCCCGTGCCCGACGCCTCGACTGGCGAGACCTGGACCCCGCGCTGATCGTGCTCCTCGCGACCCCGCTCGATCCCGACGCGCCCGAGGCGCGCCGGTGGCTCGAGGACGAACTGCAGAAACCCGAGTACCAGAACGCGAAGCCCACGGCATTCGATCTCGCGATGCAGGCGATCCGCGACTGGATCGCCGACCTCCTCGGCGGAGCCGGCGGCGTGCCCGGGCCTGTCGTCACGCTCATCGTGGTGCTCGTGATCGTCGCGCTCGTCGTCGTCGCCTTCCTCGTGTTCGGGCTGCCGCGCCTGCGACGCGCCCGCCGAACCCCCCTGCCGCTCTTCGACGACCACGACGTGCGCGACCTTGGCGAGATCCGCGCGGCCTCCGACGCCGCGGCCCGCGCCGGCGACTGGCCGCGCGCGATCGAGGAGCGATTCCGTGCGCTCGTACGCGGCATCGTCGACCGCGATCTGGTCCAGGTCCATCCCGGCACGACGGCCGGCGCCTTCGCGGATGCCGCGGCCCGACCCTTCCCCTCCGAGGCCGGGTCCCTCGCCTCCGCGGCAGCCGCGTTCGACGACGTCCGCTACTCGGACGGCACGGGCGACGTCGTCGGCTACGACGAGCTCACCCGCCTCGAGCGCCGCATCGCCGAAACGCGCCCGGCGGGAGCGGCGGACGTCGAGGCGGAGGCGGTGCGATGAGCCCGCACGCCACGACGTCCCTCGAGGCGCCGCCCCCCACCGCGCCGGACGACCCCGCCGCACCGGCCGGAGCCACCGCGCTCACCCCCACGATCCGCGCCACACTGCGTCGCCGGCGCATCTGGATCGTCTTCGCCGCCCTCGTCGCGCTCGGGGTGCTCGCGATCAACCTCATCGGCGGCACGGCCCGCGGCGGCGGCCCGCTCCTCGGTTCCGACAATGCGGCGCCCGGCGGCGCGAAGGCGCTCGTCGAAGTCCTGCGCGGACACGGCGTCGACGTGACTCCCGTCGAGAGCTACGACCTCGCACTGGACGCGGCGAAGTCCGGATCGACGGTGCTCGTGTACGACGAGCTCGGCGTGCTCACGGCCGACCGCTACTCGAAGCTCGGGCTGTACGCCGACCGGCTCGTCGTCGTCGCCCCCGACTTCGTCGCGCTCGAGGCGCTCGCGCCCGGCGTCCGGCTCGCGGGCTTCGCGAGCGGGCCGCTCGACGACGTCGCCTGCGACGTGCCCGCCGCGCGCCGGGCCGGTTCGCTGTCGGACGGACAGGGGCTGCTCAGGGTCGACGACGACGCGGCGGCCGACGGATGGCGGGGATGCTTCCGCGACGAGGGCGACGCATTCGCCGTCGTCACCGGTGAGGGGCGGGGCGGTGAGATCACGCTCGTCCCTGCGACGACGTCGTTCGAGAACGGCCGCATCACCGAACACGGCAATGCGGCGCTCGCGATCGGCCTGACGGGTGCGTCCGAGCGCCTCGCCTGGTACCTGCCCGGGCCGACGGACGCCGCCGCAGGCGAAGCGCCCACCATCGCCGAGCTCACGCCCGGCTGGGTCTCGCCCGTGCTCGCCCTCGCCGTCATCCTCACGATCGCCGCAGGAGTGTGGCGCGGTCGCCGGTTCGGACCGCTCGTCGCGGAGAACCTGCCCGTGCAGGTGCCCGCCGGCGAGACCAGCGAGGGCCGCGCGCGCCTGTACGCGCGGAACACGGCGCGGCTGCACGCACTCGACCAGTTGCGCATCGGCTCCATCGGCCGGCTCGCGCAGGCGTTGCGGCTCCCGCGCGCGGTCGACGTCGCGAGCCTCGCCGAGGCGGTCGCCGCATCGACGGGGCGCGACCCCGTGGCAGTGCGGCAGCTGCTCGTCGACGCGCAGCCCGTCGGCGACGCGGACCTCGTGCGCCTCGCGGGCGAGCTCGGCGAGCTCGAAGCCGACGTACGTGCGAGACTCGCACCCGAGACCGGACCAGGAAGGCGACCATGACCGACCCGATCGCGAACGACCCGATCCCGCGCGGAGCCACGGCGGCACCCGCCACCCCGGCTGCGCCCGCCGCACCCGTCGCGCCCGCCGCACCCGTCGCGCCCGCGGCCTCGCCCGACGCCGAGCTGCGCGCCGCCCTCAACCGGGTCCGCGTCGAGGTCGGCAAGGCCGTCGTCGGGCAGGACGGTGCGGTGACCGGCCTCATCATCGCCCTCCTCACGCGTGGGCACGTCCTCCTCGAGGGCGTGCCGGGCGTCGCGAAGACGCTGCTCGTGCGCACGCTCAGCCGCACGCTGGAGCTCGACACGCGTCGCCTGCAGTTCACGCCAGACCTCATGCCGGGCGACGTGACCGGCTCGCTCGCCTACGACCCGCGCACCGGGGAGTTCGCGTTCCGCGAGGGACCGGTGTTCACGAACATCCTGCTCGCCGACGAGATCAACCGAACGCCGCCGAAGACGCAGTCGGCGCTGCTCGAGGCGATGGAGGAGCGCCAGGTCTCGGCCGACGGCATCACCCGGCCGCTGCCCGATCCGTTCATGGTCGCCGCGACCCAGAACCCGATCGAGTACGAGGGCACGTACGCCCTCCCCGAGGCACAGCTCGACCGCTTCCTGCTGAAGCTCGTGCTCGACGTGCCCGAGCGCGACGCCGAGATCTCGCTGCTGCGCCGGCACGCCGACGGGTTCGACCCGCACGACCTCGCCGCTGCCGGCGTCGAGCCGGTGCTCGGCGCCGCCGAGCTCGCCCGTGCCCGCTCCGCCGCGGCCGCCGTGCGCGTCTCCGACGACGTGCTCGCCTACCTCGTGGACCTCGCCCGGGCGACCCGCCGAAGCCCGTCGATGCGGCTCGGCGTGAGCCCGCGCGGCACGACCGGACTGCTCGCGGCGGCGAAGGCCTGGGCCTGGCTCACCGGCCACGACTCGCTCACGCCCGATCACGTGCAGGCGATGCTGCTGCCGGTCTGGCGCCATCGTGTCCAGCTGCGCCCCGAGGCCGAGCTCGAGGGCGTGTCGGTCGACCAGGTGCTGCGCGGCATCGTGCAGCAGGTGCAGGTGCCGCTCTGAACGCGGGGCGGGTGCACCCGACGCCGATCACGACGGAGCCGTTCCGATGGCGCTGACCGGCCGCTTCGTCCTGCTCGTCGCCCTCGGGGTCGTCCCCGTGGTGATCGCTGGGCTCACCGGCGCGCCCGAGGCCTGGCTCGCGCTCGTCGGCTGGCTGTTCGTCGTGGTCGGCGCCGGCGCCGTCGACCTCTCGATCGCGGCGTCGCCGCGACGGGTGGCGTTCGCGCGCGAGCTGCCCGAGCGCGTCCGCCTCGGTGAACCGGTCGCCTCGGTGCTCGTGGTGCAGAATCTCGGCGGCCGGACCATGCGCGCCACCGTGCGCGACGGGTGGGAGCCGTCGGCCGGCGTCGACGGTGCGAACCGCACTCGCCTCGTCATCCCGCCCGCCGAGCGGCGCCGCATGACCCTGCGGCTCGTGCCGGTGCGCCGGGGCGACCGGCGGACGGCGCAGGTCACGATCCGTTCGGCCGGGCCGCTCGGGCTCTGGGCCCGCCAGGCGACCCTCGCGGCACCCGGCCGCGTGCGGGTGCTGCCGCCGTTCCATTCGCGCGTGCACCTGCCGTCGCGGCTCACGCGCCTGCGGGAGCTCGACGGTCGCACACCGCTGCTGATCCGCGGCCAGGGCACCGAGTTCGACTCGATCCGCGAGTACGTGCGCGGCGACGACGTGCGCTCGATCGACTGGCGCGCGACCGCGCGCCACATCGACCCCGAGGTGCCGGGCAACGCCCGGCTGATGGTGCGCACGTGGCGTCCCGAACGCGATCGGCGCATCGTCATCGTCGCCGACACCTCACGCACCGCCGCCGCGCGGATCGCCGACGAACCCCGCCTCGACACCGCCTACGAGGCATCCCTGCTGCTGGCCGCGCTCGCCACGCACGCGGGCGACCGCGTCGACTTCCTCGCGACCGACCGGCGTCTCCGCGGGCGCGTGCACGGCGCGACCGGACCCGACCTGCTCGCCCGCATGGTCGACACGATGGCGGGCATCGACGCCGAGCTGCTCGAGGCCGACTGGTCGCTCGTGCCGGGGCTCGTCCGCCAGGTCACGAGCCGGCGCGCGCTCGTCGTGCTGCTCACCGCCGCGGACTCCCCCGGCAGCTCACGCGGTCTGCTCTCGATGCTGCCGCAGCTCACCTCGCGGCACACGGTCGTCGTGGCGTCGGTCGCCGACCCCGCGCTCATCGAGGCCGGCCGTCAGCACGACGACCTCGAGGCCGTGTACCGGGCCGCGGCCGCCCAGCGCGGACTCGACGACGGCGAACGCGTGGCCGCCGCGATCCGCAGGCTCGGCGGGCAGACCGTGTCGGCGTCGCCGCTCGAGCTGCCGCCGGCCCTCGCCGACCGCTACCTCGACCTGAAGGCCTCCGGGCAGCTCTGAGGCGATGCGACGCACGCTGTCGCACGACGACTCGATTCGAGACATTCGCCCGAGGTTCACGCGCCGACGAGTTCGGGGTCGCTACGCTCTGGAAGGCGCCGTCGAGGCCGTGCGCCGCGTCCGCCGACCGCTCGATCCGCCGAGCCGGTCCCAACGAAAGGCACTCAGATGTCCGACACAGCACCCGCCGTCGATGCACCCTCGACCGGCAAGAAGCTCACCGCCGAGCTCCTCGGCACCTTCATCCTCGTCTTCGGCGTGATCGGCACGGCGATCTTCTCGGCGGCCGACGGCGTGGGCCTGCTCGGCGTCGCCTTCGGCCTCGGCCTCTCCGTCGTCGTGGGCATCTACGCCTTCGGCCCGATCTCGGGCGGCCACTTCAACCCGGCCGTCACGCTCGGGCTCGCGATCGCCGGCCGGTTCGCCTGGCGCGACACGCTCGGCTACATCGTCGCGCAGATCGTCGGCGGCATCCTCGGCTCGGTCGTGCTGCTCGGCATCCTCTCCACGGGGCCGAAGTTCGACATGGCGATCTTCCAGGGCGTGTCGACCGGCTACGACGAGCTCTCCCCGGGCGGGTTCGGCCTCGTGTCGTTCTTCATCGCCGAGATCGTCGCGACCGCGGTGTTCCTGTTCGTGATCCTCGGCGTCACCTCGGCCGGCCGCGCCGCGTCGAACCTCGCCCCGCTCGCGATCGGCCTCACCCTCACGGTGCTCGTGCTCGTCGCCGGGTACGTCACCAACGGCTCGTTCAACCCGGCCCGCTCGATCGCGACCGCGATCTTCGGCGGCCAGCTCGCCCTGAGCCAGCTCTGGGCGTCGATCGTCGCACCGATCGTCGGTGCGCTGCTCGCCGGCATCATCTACAAGGCGGTCTTCGACCGGCCGACGCGCCTCACGGCGTAGGTTCGCCCGGCCGTACGGCCGCGATCGCACGAAGGCGGATGCCCCCGAGGCATCCGCCTTCGTCGTGCTCGCCCTCCCCACCCGATGAGGCAGCCTCCCGACCAGGAGGCTGAAGGAACGGACCTGGGCGGAGGTCGCGCGTCAGCCGGCGACGATGCGGGTCGCGCCCGCCTCGAAATCCACGAGGTCGCCGGTCGCGCCGGCCCGCCACGCACGGCGACCGACGACGAGCATGTAGAAGAGGAGCGCGCCGAGCGCGAGTGCGCCGATGCCGATCTTCACGGGCCACGGCCACGGCGCCGGGGTGACGAAGCCCTCGATGACGCCGGCGACGAAGAGGAAGAACACGAGCCCGATCGCGACCGTGAACAGCGCCCGCGCGTCCTCGGCGAGCGCGACGCCCCGCGGCCTCGGCCCCGGTGCGACCCACGCCCAGAAGATGCGCAGTCCCGCCGCCGCCGCGATGAACACGCACGTGAGCTCGAGCAGCCCGTGCGGCGCGATGTAGAGGAAGAACGTGTCGCCCTCGTCGTACGTGAACATGATGGCGGCGTTGATGCCGAGGTTCTGCGCGTTCTGCATGATCACCCAGGGCACCCACACCCCGAGGATGCCGAACGCGACGCACTGCGCGGCAATCCAGGCGTTGTTCGTCCATACCGATCCCGCGAACGAGCCGGCCGGGTGCTCGGAGTAGTAGGCGACGAAACCCTCCTCCGCGATCTGGCGGAGCTCGCGCTCAGAGCCGAGCGAGGCGAGCACGCGCGGATCGCCCATGATCCACCACGCGTAGAGCCCGGCGATCACGAACGTCGCGAGGGCGACCGCGAGCGTCGGCCAGCGAAGCCGGTAGAGGGCGGCAGGCAGGTCGGCCGCGACGAATCGGGCGAGCCGGCGCAGCGGATTCTCGGGCGCGGCCGTGAAGCGCAGTCGCGACCGCGAGAGGCTCAGCGAGAGACGGTCGCCGAGGGCGGTCGAGCCCGCCGTCGACTTCACGAGCGACAGGTCGGATGCCGCGGCCTGGTACCGCTCGATGAGCTCATCGGTCTCGGGGCCGGACAAGCGCCGCGATCCGCGCGCGAGCGCGTCGAGCCGCTGCCAGTCGTCGTGGCGTGCGGCGGCGAGGGCTTCGAGGTCCATCTGCTTGAATACTACCCATGGCGTCTCCGACCGGCACGGCACCCCAGGGGGCCGCCTTCGTGCGGGTCGGCCGGTTCCAGGACGACGGCGTGCTCACCGGCGAGGCGGTCTCGCTCGACGTGCGCCCCGCGAGCGTGCTCATGCGCGCCGGCGGTGCGGCGATCGACGTGCTCGTGAGCATCGCGCTCATCCTCGGGCTGCTCTGGATCGTCGCGAGCCTCGGCGCCGACGAGGCGGCGCTGCGCGCGGCGATGATCGCGGGCATCGTGACCGTCATCGTGATCGTGCCGACGGCGGTCGAGACGGCGGCCCGCGGTCGTTCGCTCGGCAAGCTCGCGCTCGGACTCCGGGTCGTCCGCGACGACGGCGGCGCGAGCGGATTCCGGCACGCGTTCATCCGCGCGCTCGTCGGCGTCGTCGAGATCTACATGACGTTCGGCGGGCTCGCGCTGCTCGTCGGCTTCCTCAATCCGTCGTCGAAGCGGCTCGGCGACATCCTCGCCGGCACCCACTCGCAGGTCGAGCGGGTGCCTGCGCCGCCGTCGAACGCCTTCGGCGTGCCGGTGCAGCTCGCGGCGTGGGCGACGACCGCCGACGTCGCACGACTGCCCGACCCGCTCGCGCGACGCGTCGCGTCGTTCTTCGCGAACGTCGAGCACCTCGTGCCCGAGAGCCGCGCACGCGTCGCCGCGTCGCTCGCCGCCGAGGTCTCCCCCTACGTGTCGCCGGTGCCGGCCGCGCCGCCCGAGCTCTTCCTCGCCGGGGTCGCCGCGCTCCGCCGCGAACGCGACGCCGCGGCGCTCTCGCTCGAAGATGCGCGCATCGCCGCACTCGCGCCCGTGCTCACGTCGCGCCCGGCCGGGTTCCCCGAGCGCTGACGTCGGCCACGAGGCATCCGCGCCGCACGCACGTCGGACTCCGGCGCGGCGCCGCACGCCGCGCACCGCCCGCCGGCTCGCCGACGAGCGGATGCACGCGCTCAGTACCGGTAGTGGTCGACCTTGTACGGGCCCTCGACCGGCACGCCGATGTAGGCGGCCTGCTCGGGGCTCAGCGTCGTGAGCTGCACGCCGAGCGAGTCGAGGTGCAGGCGGGCGACCTTCTCGTCGAGGTGCTTCGGCAGCACGTACACGCCGACCGGGTACGCGTCGGGACGGGTCCACAGTTCGATCTGGGCGAGCACCTGGTTGGCGAACGAGTTCGACATGACGAACGAGGGATGGCCGGTGGCGTTGCCGAGGTTCATGAGGCGTCCCTCGCTCAGCACGAGGATCGAGCGGCCGGTCGGCAGCCGCCACTCGTGCACCTGGGGCTTGATCTCGACCTTCTCGGCGCCCGCGAGCGACTCGAGCGCGGCCATGTCGATCTCGTTGTCGAAGTGGCCCACGTTCGCGACGATCGCGAGGTGCTTCATCGCGAGCATGTGCTCGAGGCGGATGACGTCCTTGTTGCCCGTGCACGTGACGAAGATGTCGACCTCGCCGACCGCGTCTTCGACGCGGGCGACCTGGTAGCCGTCCATCGCGGCCTGCAACGCGCAGATCGGGTCGACCTCGCTCACGATGACGCGCGCGCCCTGGCCGCGCAGCGCCTCGGCGGCGCCCTTGCCGACGTCGCCGTAGCCGACGACGAACGCGACCTTGCCGCCCATGAGCACGTCGGTGGCCCGGTTGAGCCCGTCGGGCAGCGAGTGGCGGATGCCGTACTTGTTGTCGAACTTCGACTTCGTGACCGAGTCGTTGACGTTGATCGCCGGGAAGAGCAGCCCGCCGGCGGCGTGCAGCTCGTAGAGCCGGTGCACGCCGGTCGTCGTCTCTTCGGTGACGCCCTTGAGCTCGGCGGCGATACGGGTCCAGCGGTCGGGGCTGAGCTCGAGCGAGCGGCGCAGGGTGTCGAGCACCACGCGGTACTCCGCGCTGTCGCCCGGGGATGCCTCGGGCACGGCGCCCGCGGCCTCGACGTCGCGACCGCGGTGCACGAGCAGCGTGGCGTCGCCGCCGTCGTCGAGGATCATGTTGGGCCCGATCCAGTCGGCGCCGGCCGCCGTCGCCTCGGCGCTCCAGTCGAAGATGCGGTCGGTGCACCACCAGTACTCGTCGAGGGTCTCGCCCTTCCAGGCGAACACCGGCACCCCCGCGGGCGCGTCGACGGTGCCCTCGGGACCGACGACGACCGCGGCGGCCGCCTCGTCCTGCGTCGAGAAGATGTTGCAGCTCGCCCACCGCACCTGCGCCCCGAGGGCGACGAGCGTCTCGATGAGCACCGCGGTCTGCACGGTCATGTGCAGGCTGCCGGCGATGCGGGCCCCCGCGAGCGGCTTCGCGGCGCCGAACTCGGCTCGCAGCGCCATGAGCCCCGGCATCTCGTTCTCGGCGAGCCGCAGCTGGTGTCGCCCCGCCTCGGCGAGCGAGAGGTCGGCGACCTTGAACGGGAGGGCGATGGTGGCGGGCTCGATGCTCATGCCGACCATTCTCGCAGGCCCGCGCGATGGGCGACGTCGCGTAACTCGTGTCGGCCGAGGACTCCTACTCGACGCGGATGAGCGCGAGCACCTCGTCGCGGATCGCGGCCATGGTCGGCTCGTCGCCGCCCTCGACGTTGAGCCGCAGGAGCGGCTCGGTGTTCGAGGGGCGCACGTTGAACCACCAGAACGGCTCGTCTCCCGCGGTGACGCCCGTGACGGTCAGTCCGTCGAGCTCGTCGAACTCGCCGCGGCCGGTGAACGCCTCGACCACGCGCGTGTAGGCCGAGGGCACGTCGTCGACGACCGAGTTGATCTCGCCCGAGAGCGAGTACGGCGTGAAGCGGGCGGCGACCTCCGACAGCGGTGCCGACTGCGCCCCGAACTCGGCGAGCACGTGCATCGCGGCGAGCATGCCGTTGTCGGCGCCCCAGAAGTCGCGGAAGTAGTAGTGGGCCGAGTGCTCGCCGCCGAACACCGCCCCGGTCGCCTTCATCTGGTCCTTGATGAGCGAGTGCCCGACGCGCGTACGCACGGGGATCGCCCCGGCCGCCTCGATCGTCTCGGGCACGAAGCGCGAGGTGATGAGGTTGTGGATGACGTTCACCCCGGTCTCGCCGGCCGCGGTGACGCGTGCGATCTCGCGCAGTGCCACGATCGCTGCGACGGCCGAGGGGCTCACCGCGCCGCCCTGCTCGTCGACGACGAAGCACCGGTCGGCGTCGCCGTCGAAGGCGAGTCCGAGGTCGGCGCCGTGCTCGACCACGGCGCGCTGCAGGTCGACGAGGTTCGCAGGCTCGAGCGGGTTCGCCTCGTGGTTCGGGAAGGTGCCGTCGAGCTCGAAGTACAGGGGCACGATCTCGAGCGGCAGCGCGGGCAGGCCGGCAGCCTCGCCGAGCACGGCGGGGACGGTGAGCCCGCCCATGCCGTTGCCGGCGTCGACGACGATCTTCAGCGGGCGAACACTCGACAGGTCGACGAGCGACCGCAGGTACGCCGCGTAGTCGGCGAGCACGTCGGCCTCGGTCACGGCGCCGGCGGTCTCTGCGACGGGGATGCCGCCCTCGAGGTAGTCGGCGGCGCGATCGCGGATCGCCGCGAGTCCGGTGTCGAGCGAGATGCCCTGCGCGCCGGCGCGGGAGAACTTGATGCCGTTGTACGCGGCGGGGTTGTGGCTCGCAGTGAACATCGCGGCCGGGGCGTCGAGCGAACCGGATGCGAAGTAGCTCTCGTCGGTCGAGCACAGCCCGATCGAGACGACGTCGGCTCCGCGCACCGATGCGCCCGCCGCGAACGCCGCCGCGAACCCGGGCGACGAGTCGCGCATGTCATGGCCGACGACGACGCGGCCGCCTGCGGCGCCCACCTCGTCGACGAAGGCCGCTCCGAGCGCCTCGACGGTCTCGTCGGTCAGCCCCTCGCCCACGATCCCGCGGACGTCGTAGGCCTTCACGATCGCCTCGAGGCGCGCACGAGCGCCGGACGCTGCAGCGGGACTCATGCTTTGAAACCTACCTCACCGAGTGAGACGTGCCGCACGACCTGCCAGCCGACGGGTGCCGACGTGCGCTCGGCGTGGCGGGCGCACAGGTCGTAACCGTGCGGCTCGGGCACGGTCGCGAGCGGCCCCAGCACGGCCATCGAATCGGCGTAGTCGAAGGTCAGGGTCGCGACCGCCTCGGCGGCGCATGCGGTGCGCGAACAACGTCTCATGGCAGATCAAGATTAGCGACGACCCCCGCCATTACGATGGAGGGTATGCCCCGCTCTCGTCGTGTCGCCGACCCGCGCTCTCCGAGGCGGCTCGCCCGCGACCGCCACGGGCGCGGCATGCGCTCGCCGGTGACCGGTCCGCACCTCCCGATGCTCACGAACCGGCTCGACGAGTTCGAGCTCACGGTCGCGACGACGGTGTCGTACCTGCGCGGCCTCTGGCCCGAGCTCGAGGGGGTCGTCTTCGAGGTCGCCCAGGCGCCGGCCGAGGCCATTCACGATGATCACATCGACCGGTGGAAGGTCTACCACGACGAGCGGCGCATCGTCTTCTTCCGGTTGCCGATCGTGCGGTTCCTGCGGCTGCAGGAGGGTGAAGACAAAGACGAGAAGCTCCTGGTCGAGAGTTGCGTGTTCCGCGCGATCGCGGACTTCCTCGGGCGCGACCCGTGGGAACTCGCCCCCGGGCGGTATCGCCACTTCTGACCCCGGTGATCCGGTAGCGCGAAGCGCGTACGAGGCCCCGCCGCGGCCGTCAGTGCGGGAACACCCGCAACGGCGAGTCGAGCGGCCCCGGTGGGCGCACCGGGAACGAGGACAGTGCCCGCTCGCCCGAGTACGCCACGGTCGCGTGCAATCCGGCCGTCCCGTCGAGTTCGACGACACCGCGTGCCTCGACCTCGATCGCCTCGGTCGTGCCAGGGGCGATCCGCACCTCGCGCTCATCGCCGTCGACCGTGAGCGTCGCCTCGACCTCGTCGTCGCCGGGGTTCGCGAGGTGCAGCACCGGGTTCGGCCCGCGCGGAACTGCGATGACCGCCGTGTCGAGCAGCGGCAGCGTCGCCGCGGTCCAGGCGAGGTCGACGGATGCCTCGCGGTCGTCCCCGTCGGGGTCGGTCTGCGCCTGCGGGGAGCCGGTCGTCGCGCGCGCGGCGGCGACGATCGGCCCGTCGGCCTCGAGCGCGATGGTGTACTCGCCCGCATCGAGGTCGCCGAGCGGCACGTCGCTGACGATCCCCGGCTCGAGCGTCGCATCGATGCTTCCGCCTCCACCGCCCGACTCGGGAGCGATGTCGATCGAGACCTGCACGGGATCGTCGCCGGTCGCGAGGAGCCTCACTGCCGGGAAGGCGTCGCCCTCGGCGTGGTCGTCCGTCGCGTCGACGCCGCCGTCGACCGGCACGGTGAAGCCGGGGATGATCTGGACCTCGGCGGGCGTCGCGGTCGGCCCGACGAGTTCGACGCCCGCCGGCGTGAGCCCCTCGACGACGGTGTGCTCGAGCGACGCGGCGATCCCACCGCCGGTGCTCGTGACGTGCACGACGGGCGAGGCGAGGTTCGGGGCGAGCCCGGCCAGCGAGACGACGCGCTGTTCGCCGGCCGGCACCGTGATGCCGAGACCCGACGGTGCGTCGACCGCGCCGCCCTCGCCGATCACGCGGACATCGACGGTCGACGCGACGGCGGTCGGGTTCGAGAGCAGCACGAGCCCCGAGCGCCCGACGTCGGTGGCGCCGCCGACGAGCCACGCCTCGGTGACGACTTCGTCGCAGGCGGCCGCGGCGTATCCGGCGATCGTGTCGCGCGAGACCTGCTGCCCCTGCGCACCGGCGAGCATGCCCGCCTCGACCGCACCGGCCTCGGTGGTCAGCGCGAGCGGGGTGCCGTCGCGGTCGGCACGAGGATTCTCGGGGGCGGCGAGTGGGGTCTCGGCGACCTCGGCATCGTCGGGGACGGCGCCGTGCGTCACGGAGGTCGTCCCGACCGAGCTCGCGGTCGTCGCCTCATCGGGGTCGTCGCCGAGCGAGAGCAGCGGGCCGGGGCACACCCGCAGCTGTCCCGTCTCGGCAGGCTTCACGACGAGCGACGGCGGCGTGATGCGGTGCTCCGGCCACGGCACCAGCGCGGCCGCCGCGAGGGCGCCGACGGCGATGCCGGCCGCGATCACGACGGCGAGGCCGCGTGCGCCGATCCGGGCGAGCCGGCGGCCGAGGTTGCGCTCAGCGGCCATCGTCGTCTCCTTCGGTCGCGTCGGGCTCGGGTTCGGTTCGCGGCGGTTCGGACGCCTCCGGCTCGCCACCGTCGGTCGCGTCGGCGGACGGCTCGACGTCGTCGGTTGCCGTCGTGGGATGCTCGTCGTAGAAGGCCGCGGCCTGCGGCTCGTCGTCGACGGGCTCGGTCTTCGGGGCCGGCTCGAGCGATCCGCTCCCCGGTGGCGACGTCATCCCGTCGTCGGATCCGGCGGCGACGATGCCGCTCGCATCTTCCGCCCCGCCCGCTGCCGCGACCGGCTTCGGCTTGCGTGCACGGATCAGCGGGCGCCGCGCGGGTCGACGCTGCGGACTCCGGTCGGCTTCGCGGCCGGCACCCGTCGGAATCGAGAGCAGCAGCGTCGCTCCGAGCACGATGAGCTGCACGACGGCGACCGCGCCGACCAGCCAGCTGCTCGCCTCCGGCGGGATCTGCGCCGCCGAGGCATCCGGTTCTGCCGACGTGAACCGCCAGAGCGTGCCGAAGTCGGTCTCGCCGACGGCCACGAGCGCCGCGTTGCCGTCGAGCGCGGTACGCGCTCGCTCGGCGGTGGCGACCGCGGCGCGGTCGTCGACCTCGGGGTCGTCGAGCAGCACGAACGAAGCGCCGAACTCGCGCACCGCGGCCTCCGGGTCGAAGCCGCTCCGCGACGCGAGGTTGCCCGCGATCTCGGCGAGCTGCTCCTCATCGGCCGAGAGCGTCAGTGCGGTGGCGTCGAGGGTCGATTGCTCGTCGAGCGTGGTCCCCGCGCCGCGCTCGAGCGTCGCGCGGAGGCTGCCGTCGGCGTCGGGCGTCATGCGGAGCGTCGTGACGCGGGAGTCGTTCTCGGCTTCGGCACCGACGAACGCCGGCAGCGTGCGCACCGCGGCGGGCCGTACGGCGACCGTGCCCGTGGCGAGGTCGATCGCCGTCGGCACGACGGCGGCGACGACGGCGGCGAGCACGACCCATGCCACGAGCGCACGGCCTCGTCGCAGCGCGTCGAGCGCGACGACGGCGGCGAGCACGAGCCCGATCCAGGCGAGGCTGAGACCGGCACCCGACCACAGCGGCACAGCGGTCGCACCCGAGCTCGACAGTGCGAGGTGCGTCGCGAGCAGGGCGGTCGCGAAGCCGAGCAGCGCCGCCCCGAGCGCGAGCACGGCGGAGCGGAAGGCCGGCGCGAGCACCGCGGTGAGCGCGACGATCACGAGCGGCAGCACGAGCGCGCTGACGGCGATGCGGAAATCGACGCTCGTGGTCGCGAAGAAGCTGTTCCAGCCTCCCCACGAGCCGTCGGGCAGGCCGAGGGCGAGCTGCCACACCGACGGCACGGTGCTCTCGGTCGGCAGCCCGGGGTCGGCGAGCAGGCCGAGCAGATTGCCCCGGTCGATCTGCCCGATCACGAGCGGCGCGGCGAGCACGATCGCGGGGATGGGCAGGCCCACGAGCCGGACGGCGGCCCGCCCGCTCACGGCGAGCGCGACGATCCAGGCGATGAGCAGCGCCGGCGCGAGGCTCGGCGCCGCGGCGATCACCGCGGCGAACAGGAGCGATGCGGTCGCGGCAGCCGCCCACGAGGTCGCGGCGCCGAACGCCGCGAACGCGAGCCATGCCAACAGCACGTGTGCGAGGACGGCCCCGGGGCGCCCGTCGCCGAGGGCGATCAGGAACGGCGGGGCGAACGCCCACATCAATGCGGCGACCGCCCGGAGCGACCCGCGCTCGGTCAGTCGCGATGCCGCGAACCAGGCGCCGAGCGCCGCCGCCGGGATCGCGAGGAGCCACAGCAACAGGAGCGCGGTCGACGGCGCCCAGAAGGTCACGGATCCGAGCACGGCGAGCGCCCCGGCGAACGGGTCGGCGCCGCCCATGAATCCGGGGCCGATGTCGCGCCAGCCGTAGGCGGCGTTGCGCCAGAGTGCGTCGAGGCCGTTCGAGAGCGGCTCGAGGCCGCCTCCGCTCACGCCGCCCGCGCCGAAGAGCCAGGAGAACAGCGCGATCGACGCGACGATCGAGGCGAGCAGGACCCAACCACCGCCCGTGCCGAGGAACTGGAGCTCGTGCTTTCGCCCGCGCGCGCGTTCGCGGCGGCCCTCCGCGGCGTGCTGCCGGCGGCGGCGCATCTCGTCGGGCTGCATGCGCAGCGGCGCGATCGCCGACCAGCCGACCGTGCGGGCGGACTTCAGCCTGCGGCGGGCACGCGGCACGCGGGCGCCCGAGAACATCGTCGTCACGGCGGCCGCGAACTCGCCGGGGATGGCGCCGGGCGCCTTCACGAGGAGCAGCCGGATCGAGCGGAGCACCGCAAGCGGCAGGAAGGTCAGCCAATGCAGCGGAGCGAGGACGAGGGGTGCGTAGACGAGACGCCGGTGCAGTTGCGCCGCGCGGGTGTTGCGGACGCGCCGGCGCGTCGTCCGCGCCTTCGGGCCCGTCTCGGGCCCGGCGACGCCGGCGCCCGCGAATCGCACCTTCGCCTCGGGTACGACCTCGACGCGGTGCCCGGCGAGGCGGGCCCGGATCGACAGGTCGAGCGCGTCGTCGACGGTGGGCAGGCCCGGGTCGAAGCCGCCGAGAGTGCGCCACACCGAGTGCCGCACGAGGATCGCCGCCGGGTCGAGCCCGAGCACGTCGCTCATGCCGTCGTGCTGACCCTGGTCGAGTTCGTCGGCGACGAGGGTGACGCTGCGACCGAGGCGCGTGACGGAGCGGCCGAAGCGGGCGATGCGGTCGGGCTCGTGCCATTCGACGAGCTTGGGCCCGGCGATCGCCACCGACTTGGCCGTCTCGAGGGTCGCCACGAGGCGGGCCAGGGCATCTGGCGCGGGCGCGCTGTCCTCGGCGAGCAGCCAGAGGGCATCGCCATCGGAGTCGGGCTCGTCGAGCACGCCATCGGCGGCGCGCACTGCTTCGCCGAAGGAGAGACGCTGGGAGAGGTCGACGAAGTGGGTGGGCGAGATCTTCGCGATCTGCTCTCGCGCAACCGTGTCGGCCTCGGTGAGCACGACGACGAGCGCATCAGGAGCGCGCTCCTGCGAGCGGATCGCCTCGAGCGTCTGACGGAGATGGTCGCCGCCGTGGTGCACGACGAGGACGGCGGTGACTCTGGGGAACATCGCAGTCAGCCTAAGCGGCGCACGCCGCTCGTCGGGAGACTCCCCCGGGCGCGCCTCGAAACCCGCGAAGACGAGTGCGGGGCCTGCCGAAGCAGGCCCCGCGACTCACACCGCTCGCTTGCGCAGCTTGCGCCGCTCGCGCTCGGAGAGCCCGCCCCAGATGCCGAACCGCTCATCGTTGCCGAGCGCGTATTCGAGGCATTCGGCGCGGACCTCGCAGCCGGTGCAGATCTTCTTCGCGTCCCTCGTCGATCCGCCCTTCTCAGGGAAGAACGCCTCGGGATCGGTCTGCGCGCACAATGCGTCGCTCTGCCACGCCAACGGATTGTCGTCATCGACCGCCGGGCGCACACCGGGTACTCCCAGCCTGACCGGATCGACGAACCAATCGTCAGGTACTCCAGAACGATATTCAGGACTCGCCATATCGTCTCCCACCCAGTTGTACCGACCACCCGAAGGGTGTGTCATGAACAATTACACCCATGTAATTCCCGCGAGTCAAGTCGCAGATGGTAAACCCTCAATCACCTGTCGAGGCTTCACGCGGCACGCGACACGCCGGTGTGTTGGGGAGACGTTATGAATCGTCGGCTCACGCAGCGGCGCGGCGAGCCTCCCACGCCGTGCGCACCATCTCGGCGAGCGTGTGGCGCATCCTCCAGTCGAGGTCGCGGGCGGCGAGCTCGCCCGAGGCGACGATGCGGGCCGGGTCGCCGGCGCGGCGCGGCGCGATCTCGGGCGCGAACTCGATGCCGGTCACGTCGGCGACGGTGCGCATGATCTCCCCGACCGAGACGCCGTCGCCCGAGCCCAGGTTGTAGACCGGCTCGATCGGCTCGCCGGCGTCGAGCCGCTGTGCGGCCGCGACGTGCGCCTCGGCGAGGTCGGCGACGTGGATGTAGTCGCGCACGCATGTTCCGTCGGGCGTCGGGTAGTCTTCGCCGTTGATGCGGGGCGTACGGCCGTCGAGCAGCGCGTCGAACACCAGCGGGAAGAGGTTGTGCGGGCTCGGGTCGAAGATCTCGGGGGTGCCCGAGCCGACGACGTTGAAGTAGCGCAGGCTCGTGTGCGCGAGCCCCGCCGCGCGGCCCTGGTCGGCGAGGAGCCACTCGCCGATGAGCTTGGACTCGCCATAGGGCGATTCGGGATGCTTCGGGGTCGACTCCGTGACGAGGTCGACGTCGGGCGTGCCGTAGACGGCCGCGCTCGACGAGAACACGATGCGCGAGACGTCCTTCGACTCCATTGCCGCCAGCAGGGTGGACGTGCCCGTGACGTTCTGCTGGTACGTGTGAAGGGGACGCTGCACCGAGACGCCGGCGTACTTGAAGCCGGCGAGGTGCACGACGCCGCGCACGTCGTAGCGCTCGAGGGTGGACTCGAGGAGGCGTCCGTCGAGGATGGAGCCCTGCACGAAGGGCGTGCCGTCGGCGACGAAGCCGCGACGGCCCGACGACAGGTCGTCGACGACCACCGTGTCGATGCCCTTCGCCGCGAACG
The DNA here is from genome assembly GCF_053618155.1 of Agromyces sp. NPDC055658. Taxonomy (NCBI): domain Bacteria; kingdom Bacillati; phylum Actinomycetota; class Actinomycetes; order Micrococcales; family Microbacteriaceae; genus Agromyces; species Agromyces sp. NPDC055658. The sequence continues at coordinate 63,171 of NZ_JBSHHD010000005.1, forward strand.
CCCGCACGACGTGCGCACCGATGTAGCCCGCTCCCCCGGTGACCAGCCAGCTCATGTTCCGCCTCTCCGGCGGCGGTGTCTCCGGCGCCCACACGATCCTAACGGGGGCGTCGAGCGGGCCGAGGAGCGAGCGCGGCGAGCGCCTCGAGACCCCGGCAGGCCAGGGCCGAGGGGTGGCGGCGGGACGGCTCGAGGCCCCGGGTCATCCGAGCCGCTCGACGTGCCGTACCCGGTCCCGGATCTCGGGCCTGCCGTAGCCGTCGCGACCGAGCCCCGCGACGGTGGCGACGACACCCCACACGGCGAGCGCGACGAGGACGGCGATGAGGAGGATCATGAAGATGGACATGGCAGTTAATGTATGGATTGCAAGATCCTGCCGACAGTGGCAGAGTTGACACAGAACAACTCATTCCTGCCATCGACTCGCCGACATCCGGAGGTCCGCATGCTCCGCTCCATCGCCTGTCTCGCCGTTCCCCAGATGGCGCCGTTCGAGTTCGGCGTGATCTGCGAGGTGTTCGGCATCGACCGATCCGAGCACGGCGGTCCGGTCTTCGACTTCCACGTCGTCGCCGCCGACCCCGGCACCGTGTCGACGAAGCTCGGCTTCGACCTCGTCGTGCACGAGGGCCTCGACTTCGCTCGCACCGCCGACCTCGTCGCGGTCCCGGCCGCGCTCATCGACCAGCCGGTCGACGAGCGCATCGCCGAGGTGCTCCGCGACGCCGTCGCCCGCGGCGCCTGGGTGCTGAGCGTCTGCTCGGGCGCCTTCATGCTCGGCAAGGCGGGCGTGCTCGCCGGCCGCCGCGCCACGACCCACTGGATGTACTCCGACCGCCTCGCCGCCGACTTCCCCGACACCGAGGTCGACCCCGACGTGCTCTTCGTGCAAGACGGCAAGGTCGTCACCGGCGCCGGAACGGCCGCCGGCATCGACGCCGCCCTGCACGTCGTGCGCACCGAGCTCGGGGCGAGCGCCGCGAACATCATCGCCCGCCGCATGGTGGTGCCACCGCAGCGCGACGGCGGCCAGTCGCAGTTCATCCAGACGCCGGTGGTCGAGTGCCGCAGCGACTCGTTCGCCACGATCACCGCGTGGATGCTCGAGCACCTCGACGAGGACCTCACCGTCGACCTGCTCGCGCGCAGGGCGCTGATGTCGCCCCGCACGTTCGCCCGCCGATTCCGGGCCGAGACCGGCACGACGCCGAACGCATGGCTCAACCGTCAGCGACTGCTGCGGGCGCAGCAGCTGCTCGAAGAGAGCGATCTCAACCTCGAGGAGATCGCCCGCGAGACCGGCTTCGGCACCGCTGCCGTCATGCGACACCACTTCGTCAAGGTGCTGCAGACGACTCCGACCGCCTACCGACGCCTGTTCGGCATGCGCGTCGCGAGCTGACCGTCGCTCCGAGGCGGAGGCCTCGAGCCCGCCCTCAGCCGACGCCGTTCGTCGCCACCCAGGCGACGCCCGGCCCGCTCACCACGACACGCCGCTCGTCGGGGGTGACGTAGGCGATCTCACCGCGCTCGAGATGCGCCTCGCCGAGTTCGCCGCGCAGGACGACCGGCCCGCCGTCGGCGATCACGATCGCGGGCCCGTCGAGGTCGGCGGCCGGCGCGGCGCCGGCGGCCGCGCCGGAGGCATCCGCATCGCCCGATGCAGCGCCCGAAAGCCGGTGCAGCACGAAGTCGGGCACGTCGGGACGGAACGTCTCGACGCCGGCGCGCGGCCGCTCGGGCTGGAGCCGGGGCGGCGCCCCGGGTGTGAAGTCGAGCACGTCGACGAGCTCCGACACATCGATGTGCTTCGGGGTGAGGCCGCCGCGCAGCACGTTGTCGCTCGCAGCCATGAGTTCGATGCCGAGCCCGTCGAGGTAGGCGTGGATGTTGCCCGCAGCGAGGTAGAGCGACTCGCCCGCGCGCAGCCGCACGCGATTGAGCAGCAGCGAGATGACGATGCCCGGGTCACCCGGATACGCGTCGGCGAGTGCGCCGACGGTCTCGAACGACGGTGCGTACGGGGAGACGGCCGCCTCGGGCGATGCGGCGAGCGCGACGACCCGCTCGATCACCCAGTTCGCCTCACCCGAGTCGCCGCCGCGGCCGTCGCGCAGCAGCCACTCGACGGTCGCCCGCAGCGGCTCGGGTTCGGCGAGGTGCTCGGCGAGCAGGTCGAGCGCGCCCGGCTGCGGCTCGGCCGACGCCGCATCGGCGGCGCGGAGCACGCGGAGGAGGCCCTGCACCTCGTCGAGCGGGCGGAACCCCGACAGCGCGTCGAACGTCTCGCTCACCGCGACGATGAGTTCGGGCTTGTGGAACTCGTCCTTGTAGTTGCGGTCGTACGCATCGATCGCGACTCCCTCGGCCTCTTCGCGGGCGAAGCCGGCTCGCGCCTGTGCGGGCGTCGGATGGGCCTGCAGCGACAGCGGTGCGCCCGCGGCGAGCACCTTGAGCAGGAACGGCAACCTCGCGCCCCGTGCCGCGAGCTCGGGCCCCAGCGCGGTCACCGGGTCGGCGGCGATCCACTCGGCGAGGTCGGCATGGCCGACGGATGCCGCGTCGACGATCTTCGACGGCGATCCGGCGTGCGCCCCCAGCCAGAGCTCGGCCTCTGGGTCACCCGACGCGGTGCGCCCGCGGTAGTCGGCGATCGCGGTGCGCGAGCCCCAGGCGTAGTCGCGCGGGGTGTTGTCGATCGTCACGAACATCCGTGCATGGTCCTCTCGTCGGCGTGACTCCCAGCGTATCGACGGGCCGGTCGTCATGATGGTGTCCGCTTCTGCGCGATCCGATGCGAGCCGATCGTGGGAACCGTCAGCATCGACCGCGACGACGATCACCTGACCGGAGCTGCACCACGCCCGTTCCCGTCACGTCCCACTCGTTCGGCTACGCCCGAGCGAGAGCCACTGATAGCCTGAATGCTCTCAGCCGGCTCGGCCCCACATCACCTGGAGCGGAATGTCAATCGTCATCATCGGAGATATCGGTTGGCGGAATCACTACCATCTCGGGGATGACGCGATGACGGAGGCCGCAATCGAGCAGTTGCGCCTTCGTGGTCACGAAGATCTGATCCTGACCGCCGGCGATCCCGATGCGGCCACTGAGTTGTACGGCCTCCCAGCGGTCCCGCGCTTCGGCTTCTCGGGGCGATGGGACCGAGCACGCTCGCTCGCGTGGCTCGATCGTGTGGTCGATGAGGCCGATCGCACCCACCCGGCGATCGCGGCCATCGCCTCGTCCGAAGCCCTCCTGATCGCGGGCGGCGGCAATCTCAATTCCCGGTACTTCCATCTCGCTCTCGACCGGCTGTGCGCAGTACGACTCGCACGCCGGTTCGACGTCCCTGTCTTCGTCTCGAGTCAGACCGTCGGCCCGTTCACCGATGACGTCGACGAAGCCCTCGTGATCGAGATCGCAAGGTCAGCACGACTGTTCGGAGCCCGCGACACCGCGAGCCACCGCTTGATCTCCCGACACACACCGGTCACCCACACCATGGATGACGCCGCAGCACTCTCACCCTCTCCGCTCGCGCCGCCGACCGGACGCTACATCGTCGGGAGCTTCGCCCCGAATCCCGAGGGATCAGGGCTGACGGACGTCGAGTACATCGACCAGATCGCACACACGCTCGACCGCCTCTCAACCGAGCTCGACGCGGACGTCGTGCTCATCCCCCACATGGGACCGTTGCACGGGGATCCGACCGGTGTCGACCAACGCGTGCACGCCGAGATCATCGGCTCGACGAAGAGCGGCCGTGTGCGGGCCACCGGAATCATGATGGCGCGCGACGCGATCAGCCATACCGCCCACGCGATCCTGTCGATCTCGACGCGCTATCACCCCGTCGTGTTCGCACCCATGGTGGGAACTCCTGCCATCGGCATCGCGCTCAACTACTACTCCTCGATCCGGATGCGCGGCGCGCTCGAGAACACCGGCCTGTCCGCTTTCGTGGCCCCGGCGGAGACGTGGTTCAGCGGCGGCGTGGAAGCGATGGCAGTGGAGCTCGCCGCTCGGGCGGATGAGTTCGCGGAGCACATCGCAGGTGTTCGCTCGACCCGCGAGCGCGAACTCCGCGCCTGGTGGGACGCGATATCTTCGGAGATCCGAGGCGCAGCGACGACGCCCGCGGCAGACCTCACGCCGGCGGCTCCGTTCCCGGCGACCGGTGGATGGCATGTGCCGCTCGAACAGGTGACCCGCGTGTCAGACCTCCTCGGGCTGGAACGGTTGACGAGCGAGCGGCAGTCTCAGCGCATCAACGAACTCGATTCCGCGATGGCTGAGCTCTCATCGACGGCGGCGTCCCTCCGGGAGAACCTCGACTCCCTGCAGCGCGACCGAGATTCGCTGGGATCGGAGCTCGAGGCGCACCGGGAGCAGCTCGCGGCCGCGCATCGTGCCCTGACCCGATCGCAACGGGATCTCGAGATTCGCGACGGCGAGCTGGAGCGAGCCCTCTCGCGCCGCGCGGTCCGGCTGGCCGACGCCGCCGGGAGGCAGTGGCGAAGGCTGCGGGGAATCCGCACGTAGCGGGTCCGGATCAGCTGCCGGATCCGAAGGGTGCTTGATGGCGGGTCTGCGCACCTCGGGGAGACGTCTCCACACCTCGTCACCCGAGTAGCGATGACGACCGCTCCTCATCGGGAGCTCCGCCGAGCAGTCCGGAGTCCGCCCGATGATCTCTCGAGATGATCGAGCGACTTCGGACTGCTCAGTCGCAGATTCGGTGTCGCAATCGTGCTACCCGACTCGCGTTTCGAGTGCTCGAATAGCGGCCACCGTCCGCTCGGACGCCCGACCGTCCCGGAACGCGAAGACCCGTCGAATGCGGTCGCCGTAGATGCGATCGAAGGCATCGCCATCGACGATCGACGACTCGATCGCCGAGATGACCTCGTCATGGCCCGCGACCACCGGCCCGAAACCATCGGTCTCGTAGCTGAATTCGCCCCGGCGGAACGCGTGGCTGCCAGAGAAGAACTCATCATGGTCGAACTGGTAGTAGACCACGCCGGAACCGACGTACGCCGCTTCGAACGCAAGCGATGAGTAGTCGGTCACCGCGAGTCTCGATCTCGCGATCCATGTCTTGATGTCGGATTCAGCGTATGAAACGAGCTGTACCCAGTCCGGAACATCCGATGGGAGGATGTGACCCTGCATGTTCGGATGCGGGGCGAAGGCCACTTGCAGGCCCGTCCGCTCAGCGAGGCTTCGGAGCCGATCGCTCGCCACGACCTCCATCCAGGAACGGAAATACCGCGAGTCCCGGAAGCCTTCGAGCGCGCTGCGCTCGTTGGTCTTCCCATCGACGAGTTCGAGCAGCGACTTGCGCCACGTCGGAATGATCAGCAGGAGGTCGCGTCGACCATTCGACGCCAGCTGTTCGAGCTCGTCGTGCCTGGGGAACCCCGTGAGCACGACTTCCTTCGAGGTGAGCTTGTATGCTCCCCCCGATCTGGTGAACTCGTGCTGCTCCTGCTCGGTCGCCGTGATCGTGAGGCCGATGGGCTTCGCGTTCATCCACCGCGAGAGGTCGTTATGGGTGACGCCGTGCGAGAGGAAGGTGAACGTCGGAGCGGCCTTCCAGAGCGCCTTCTCGGGGAACGGGTGGAGGATGTAGTGGTCCATCTGCGACGAGATCAGATGCCGCGCGTGGTACCAGAGCGCGAGATGTTCACGAGAACGGTGTGCGACGACGCGGAATCCTTCGCGCTTCAGCCGCGTGTAGTCGGGCGACTCTCGATCGACGACGAAGTAGGCGTTCACCTCGGGCTCATGCTGCGCGAGATAGCGATAGAGGGACTCCGCGTTGTCGCGCCCGATCGTGTCCCGATCGATGAGCAGCCATGCGTTCGCGTACTGCTTCGCCGCGGAGGCCGACTTCGCATACCTGCGCCACTCCCGTTGCCGCGACTTGGTCAACTCGCGCCGTGCTCGATTCGCGACGCGGGCGGCCAGGGTCGCCCGTGAACGAACCGCTGCAACTGTGCGCGGGTGGTTCTTGAACGGCGGATTCGCTCGTCGAAGCTTCTGCCAGATGTGGCCCGGCGTCGCCTCGATGATCGCCTGGCCCGGGTTCCCGAACCTCAGTCGTTCCGGCATCGACCGACCCGCCCGTTGAACGGTGACGTCCTGCATCGCGGAGACCCAGATGATCCGCTCCCACAGCCACGCTTCCCTGAAATAGACGAACGCGCGCGTCTTCGAGGCGAACGGCTGCACTTCGACGCCATCGAGACGAATGGTCTCGGTGGCGTCCACGGAGTCGGTGAAGTATCGGATGCAGACGAGTCCACGAGCAGAATCGAGCTCCGTGAGGTACACATCCTGATCGGCGAGCGCGCCGGTGCTTCGGAGGATCCACGCTTCCCGAATGTGAGGCGGGATGTCGGTCACGTTGTACTCGAGGATGACATGCCTGGAGATGTGACTCAGGTATCGCTCGAATCGGCGGTTGATCGCGACGCATTCCGCGACGCTCAGTCCGGCCGTCGGCGAATCGTTCCTCAAGTCCATCTTGAAGTACCACTGAAGGTCGTACAGCATCATGTACTGCAGCCACCGCGGCACCGGCATGTCGGAGAAGTACTTCTGGGCGACTCGAGCGAAGCCGTGCTCCAACGCGCCATCGAATCGGTCTGCTCGCGTCCACGCGTTGTCGAGCTGCGAGGTTCCGTCATCGCGCTTCCGATAGAAGTACTCCGCCTCGGCGACGAACGCGATCCTGCGGCGCGGTGAGCTGGCGAGGACCTCAGCGGTGAAGACACCGTCCTCCACCGTCGAGACACGGTCATCGAATTCCAGGGCGATCGAACGGATCGCGTCGAGCCGGAACGCCGCCGAATTCACGGCGAAGGGGAAGAACCGGGGCGATTCATCGATATCCACGACGCGCGTTCCACGGGAGAAGCGGAAACGGAACGGGTGCGAGTCCGTCGCACTCGCGGGACTGCCGAAGAAGGGCAGGAATCGGGCGACTGCGACGTCGACGTCGTCCCGCTCGACGCAATCGATCAGGGAGCGCACGTAGCCCGCGCCGAGCACATCGTCAGGGTCGGGGAAGCTGATCCAGACTCCGGAGGCCACCGCCATCCCGGCGTTCCGCGCACTGCTGAGTCCCCCGTTCTCCTTCGTGACGATCTGAGTCCTGATCCGCGAATGCTCGGCGACCCAGTCGCGGATGACCTGCTCACTGCGGTCGGTCGCCCCGTCGATGGTGAAGATCACCTCGGCGGAGTCCAGTGCGGCCCCCTGGGCGGCGATACTTTCGAGGAACTCCGGAAGCCAGCGTTCGACGTTGTAGACCGGGATGACCAACGAGAGTGTCGGACGTGCTTGCGTCATAGGGCGGGCCTCCGAGTGTCGAGAGCAGGAATCGCATGACCGCCGAACAGGCGGACCGGGCTCCGACCGCGCCTTCGTGTTCGCAAGCGGCGGGGGCCGCAGGACATTCTACGATTGATCGAGCGCGCGTCCCATTTCGGGCGAGCCCGGGCGTCGTACACCGCTCGACACCCACCACCGACACACAGCCGTCGTAGGAGTACACCCACTTGCGCCACGCGATCATCGACCTCCTCGCCCACGACTCACTCCTGCCGCTGCGCGACCGCGTGCGCGACGGCCTGGGCTGGGCACAGGGAGTCCGTCTTCGCACTTCCCGCGGTGTTCGGTCGGAGGCCGGGCTCCTCAGCGTGGTCGTTCCCGCCTACGGCGTCGAGGCCTACATCGAGGAGTGCCTCTCGTCTCTCAGACGACAGAACTACCGGAACGTGGAGATCATCGTCGTCGATGACGGCTCGCCCGATCGGAGCGGTGAGATCGCACGACGCCTCGCCAAGCGCGACCCGCGGATCGTCGTGATCCGCCAGGAGAACGGCGGCCTGAGCTCGGCACGCAACACGGGCGCCGCCAATGCACGCGGCGAGTACCTGACCTTCATCGACAGCGACGACGTCGTCGACCGGCACGTCTTCACGCAGGCGATCGAGTCGCTGCGAGCGACCGGGTCTGACTTCGCGGTCTCCCCGTACCGGCGCAAGTATCGCAACGGGTTCCCGCCCGCTGCTCCGTGGATCCATGCCGCTCACGCGCGGGATCGGTTCGCGTGCACCCTCGAGGAGTTCCCCGAGATCCAGGTCAATGCCGTCGCCTGGAGCAAGGTCTACCGTCGGGCGTTCTGGGATGCCTCCGAGCTGGCGTTCCCGGTCGGCGTGCTCTACGAGGATCAGGCCGTGTCGGCCCGGGCCTATGCGATGGCCCGGTCGTTCGACGTGCTGTCGACCGTGTCGATCAACTGGCGAATGCGCGAAGACCAGACTTCGATCTCCCAGCAGGTCACGAGCGTCCGCAACATCACCGATCATTGGGGCGCCGTCCGTGCCTCGCTGGATGTCCTCGCCGAATACGGCCACGCCGAGGCGAGGCGTGCCCGCCTCGCCCAGATCATCTCGAACAACCTCACCGAGTTCTTCATGCTCATCCGCGAGATGTCCGACGAGGCCTGGGCTGTGTTCGCAGCGTCCGTGCAGTACCTCGTCGACCAGATCGACCTCGATTCCGTCTGGGACGAGATCGATGCTCGGAGCAAGCTGCTGACGCACATCGTGGCCGCCGGTGACCGGAAGGCCGCCCTTCGATTCCTCGAGCGCGATGGATGGCGACGCGAGTTCTACCACGCCGAGCTCCGGGGCGACGCCCTCTACGCGCACCCAGATGCCGCGGACGGCATCATTGCAGGACCGGAGTCGGCATTCAAGCTGTCGCCCCGCGAATCCGCCCTCGTCGCAGAGGTCGCCCACGCGCGGCGCCTCGAGGACGGCATCGAACTCGGAATCATCGCATACATCGACGGCCACGACCCGCACGCAGCCGAGTTGCTGGCCGCCGTCGAGCTCGTACCGGATCGCGGCGAGATCGGTCTCCCGGTCGCGAGCGAGTGGGTCCACGCCCCTGCCGAACTCGCGAGCCGATCGACACCGTATGTCGATCGCTCGAGCCAGATGCTGCGGGTGTTCGTGCCGTTCGATCGGCTCGCGGATCATCCTGAGGACTACCGGCTCCGCCTCACCCTCCGGTCGGACGCGCTCGTGCGCACGGGCCTCGCGACCCGTCCGAGCCCGCACCCGAGCTTCGCCAGCACGACGCTCGCGACGGGACTCCGGCTCGACCTCGTCACCGGGCACGGCGACGACGCCGTGCTCCGAACCGGGCGCGCGTCGGCGTCGGTCATCTCGTGGGCGACGGACGGTTCGCGGGCGACGATCGGCCTGGCAGGCGGGACCTTCCAGCGCGTTGCGCTCGTGAGCCCGATGGATCGGTTCGGGCGTCGACGGCGGGAAGCCCGCGTCGAACGTCGCGACGGAGTGCAGCGGGCGACGCTCCGGATCGGCCGACCGATGCCGGCAACGGGTCACGGGCCCGGCGACTGGTACGTGACGGCGCAGGATGAGCACGGCGCCTGGCACTGGGTCGAGGTCGACGACGCGGCCGGGGTCGAAGGTCATGGGCTGACCGGGTTGCGGACGCAGACGAGGACGGCATCGGGAGTCGCCGTACCGGCGGCCACGGCCACGGTGCACCGCCGCGAGACGAACTGCTTCTCCGGGGTGTCCCTCGCCGATGACGTGCTGGTGCTCTCGACCGAGGATCGCCCGGACGGCGATTTCGCCGCGGTCTCCGGCAGCCGGCGCGTGCCCGTCGCGCGCACTCCCGGCGAGAATGCGCTCACCCTTCCGCTCACGATCGACGAGTTCGGCCGCGCCGCGATGCCCCTGCCCCGGGGCGTGTACCGCATCACGTCCGCCGGACGGGACACAGCCATCGACGAGGGGTTGCGCCTTCGCCTTCCCATCGCACTGCTGACCGGCACCCAGCAGATCACCGTCCGGGCGGACGACTGGAACACGCTCGTCGTGGACATCGACGTGGCCCGCCCGGTTCAGGACCGCGGCCCGGGCAGCATCGAACGGCTCCGACTCGAAGCGTTGACAGCCGCCGGCGAGTCGGAGCGTCCGATGGTGCTGTTCCGCTGCCTCTACAGCGAGTCGGCGAACGACACGGCTCTTGCCCTGCACGAGCGGCTGCGAGAGCGCGGCGCCGACCTCGAACTCGTCTGGGCCGCACGCGACCACTCGACGGCCGTGCCCGAAGGCGGCCGACGGGTGATCGAGAATTCGCGCGAGTACTTCGAAGCCTTCGTGCGGGCCGACTACGTCGTCGTCAACGTGCACCAGCCCGACTGGTTCGAGAAGCGCGACGGCCAAGTGGTCATCGAGACCTTCCACGGCTACCCCTTCAAGGTGAACGGGGCCGCCTGGTGGCGAAGGCTGGGCTTCCCGCCCGAGCGCATCGAGTCCTTCCACCGGCGCGCGGCCGAATGGGACTACCTCGTCTCCCCCGCCCCGTACGCGACGCCGTACCTGCTCGAATTCTTCCGCGACCGCGATCCCGCCGAGACGGAGATCCTCGAGATCGGGTATCCCCGGAACGATGCGCTGCTCGACGCGAGCGCCGCCGAGCGGCGCTCGCGTGCCCGTCGAGCACTGGGACTGGCCGAGGGCGACTTCGCCGTCCTCTACGCACCGACCTTCCGCGACTATCTCTCAGCAGACGACATGTCCGCCACGGCCTCGGAGTTCCTGGACACCGACGCCCTCACGCGAAAGCTCGGGTCCGGGTACCGGGTTCTCACGCGCGGGCACCCGTTCAACGCGCGCGGTGCTGCGGAGTCCGCCGGCTCTGCGATCGACGTGACGAACCACCCCGACATCAACGACCTGATCCTCGCCTCGGACGCGGGGATCCTCGACTACTCCTCGCTGCGATTCGACTACGCGTTGACTGACAAGCCGATGATCTTCTTCACCCCTGACGAGGAGCGGTACTTCGCCGAGCGACCCGGATTCTTCGACTACGCGCCGACGGCGCCAGGGCCGAGGGCGACGACGACCGATGCGGTCGTCGACCTGCTGCGCGACCCGGATCGGCTCGGCGCTGAATGGGCTGCGGCGCGTGCGCAGTTCCGATCGAGCTTCACGCCGCTCGACGACGGCAACGCCGCCGACCGGCTGATCGACCGGGTGTTCGTTCCGCGCGGGGATGCACCTCCGCTCGCCGATCCGCCGAGTGCCGCGCGGTAGCCTTGTCCGCATGGAGTCCCCACGGCGCAACGCGCTCATCGGCGCGTATGCGACGTTCGCGCTCTTCACGCTGCTCGCGGGCCAGTTCTGGCGCAATCTGCTCGGGTGGTGGGGCTTCGGCATCGTCGCCGCGCTCGTCGTCGTCGGCGCCATCTGGCTCGTCGTCACCACGAAGCCGACGTGGAAGTGGCGGCGCGTACCGAAATCGACCCTGGTCTTCCTCGTCGTCGCGACGCTCTCGATCGCGTGGTCGTTCTACCCCGGCGCCTCGGCGCTGGGCATCGCACTCACGCTCGTCACGACGTTCGTCGGCGTCGCGATCGCCCTGTGCCTCAGCTGGCCGCGCCTCGTCCACGCGCTGTCCGCCGCGCTCAAGTGGGTGCTCGCGCTGTCGCTGCTCTTCGAGTTCTGGGTCGCGGCGTTCGTGCGCGAGCCGCTGCTGCCGAACTTCCCCGACTTCGATGCGAGTGCCGAGAAGCTGCCGATGGCGTTCTACTGGTCGCGTGCGCTGCTCTTCGACGGCGGCCCGATTGAAGGCGTGGTCGCGAGCCGCAACCTGCTGGCGATGGCTTCCCTGCTCGCGATCATCGTGTTCGGGACGATGCTCGCCTCCGGCGCCATGCGCCGCGCGAGCGGCATCTTCTGGCTCGTCGTCGCGGGCACGGCATTCGCGCTGACCCGGTCGGCGACCGTGATCCTCGTCGCGGTCGTCGTGGCGGTCGCCCTCGCGTTCTCGCTCTGGGCGCGACGCGTCGGGCCCGATCGTCGACGCGGCGTCTACTGGGCGGCCGGCGGCGCACTGGTGGCCTCCGTCTCGCTGCTCGTGGTGTTCTGGGGGCGCCTGCTCGATGTGTTCGGCAAAGGCGACGACCTCACCGGCCGGCTCGACATCTGGAGTTCGGTGATCGGCATGATCACCGAACGGCCGTGGTTCGGGTGGGGCTGGGTCGGCTACTGGAACCCGTTCGTCGAGCCGTTCGACGGCCTCGCCGTGCGCAAGGGCGTCGTGTACCTGCAGGCGCACAACGCCTGGCTCGACGTCTGGATGCAGATCGGCGTCGTCGGGCTGCTCGCGTTCGCCGCCGTCGTCATCGGCGCGCTCTGGCGGTCGTGGTTCCTCGCCGTCGACCGACCGATGGACGCCTCGGGGCGGGCGGTCCCGTATTCTGCCGCTGCCCTGCTGCCGTTGCTCCTGATCGTCGCACTCATCGGGCAGAGCCTCGCGGAGAGCCGATTGCTCGTCGAGAGCGGATGGGCGCTGCTCATCGCGATCGCCTGGGCGACGAAGCAGCGGCAGTGGAAGCCGGAGCCCCTCGTGGCCGGGACCGACCGGCGAAGGCTGCCGGGTGGAATGGGTTTCGAGACGTCGCTCCGCTCCCCCTCGAACCACTCGTCGAAGGACGACGCTTGAGCTGGGGCGCGGTTCGCGAGTTCGTGGGATCGGCACGGTTCGCCCAGGCACTCGCGCTGATCGCGATCGGGCTCGCGTTCTCCACGCACGCGGTACGCTCGCTCATCGGCTGGCCCGGGCTCCTCGCAGCACTCGGCGGGTTGCTGATGCTCTGCGCGGCCTCGCTCGTGACGCGATGGCGGGCGATCGAGTGGTACGGCATCCTGCCGCTCACGATCCTCGTGTTCGTCGGCTGGAGCGCAGCCTCGGTGCTCTGGAGCAACACTCCGCTCGCCTCCGCCGTGCGGGTCGCCTACCTCGTCGCGTACGCGGTACTCGGTATCTACATCGCGCTCATGCGCGACACGATCCAGATCGTTCGTGCGTTCGGCGACACCTTCCGGCTGCTGCTCGGCGTCTCGCTCGCGCTCGAGGTGTTCTCCGGCATCCTCGTCGATCAGCCCATCCAGTTCCTGGGCGTCGAGGGGAACATCGCCGCGCTGGGCCCGATCCAGGGAATCTTCGGGTCGCGCAACCTGCTCGGGTTCGTGGCGCTCATCGCGCTCATCACCTTCATCGTCGAGTGGCGCACGCATATCGTGACGCGCACCCGCACGATCTTCTCGATCGCGCTCGCGGCGCTGTGCGTCGTGTTCGCGGGCTCGCCGACCACCTGGATCGCGCTCGGTGCGGCCCTCGTCGCCCTCGCCGCACTCTACGGTCTCCGCCGCGTGCCCGAACAGAACCGGTGGCGCTGGCAACTCGGACTGCTCGTACTCGTCGCCGCGGCGCTCGTCACCGGCTGGATCCTGCGAATCCGGATCATCGAGCTGCTCGACGCACGCGCCGAGTTCGACGTGCGGCTCGACCTCTGGCGCGAGCTCTCGCGCTACCTGAGCCTGAACCCGCTGCAGGGCTGGGGCTGGGTCGGCAAGTGGCCCGATGCTCCGCCGTACACCTGGCTCGAAGCCGGTGTCGGCCGGGCGCACGAATCCGCGCTCAACGCCTACTTCGACGCCTACTTCCAGGTCGGCGTCATCGGCGCCCTCGCATTCGCCGCACTCATCGGCGTCGCGCTCGTGCGCTCGTGGCTGCTGGCCTCGAACCGTCGCAGCGTCGTCTACCTGTGGCCGGCGCTCGTGCTCGTCGCGATCGCGGTGACGAGCGCCGCCGAGAGCTTCGCGCTCTACGAGGGCGGCTGGATGCTCGTCGTGATCTGCGCGGTCAAGGCCGCCCGCGACATGAGCTGGCGCGACGCGCTCAAGCGAAGCTGAGCGGCTCCTGCGAACGCTCGGCATTCTCGCGGGCGCGAGGCGAATAGAATCGTCGAGATGTCCAAGACCGAACCCGTCGACCTCTCGGCGTTCTCCGTACCCGGATCCGGACGTGGGATCCTCGACGTGTTCAGCTACGGATACCTGCTGCGGCTGCTGGTGCGCAAGGGCATCCTGACGCGGTACCACGGCTCCGTCCTGGGCTGGGCCTGGTCGTACGTCAAGCCGACGGCGCAGTTCTTCATCTACTACGTCGTGATGGGAGTCTTCCTCAACCTCTCGCGAGGTATCGAGGCGTTCCCGATCTACCTGTTCTCGGGGATCGTGGTCGTCAACCTGTTCAACGAGGCCTTCGGCAATGCGACGAAGTCGATCGTCAACAACAAGGCGCTCGTCAAGAAGATCTACCTTCCACGCGAACTCTTCCCCATCGCGGACGTCTTCATCGCCTTCGTGCATTTCCTTCCGCAGCTCAGCATCCTCATCGTGGTGTGCCTGGTCTTCGGCTGGGTGCCGACCTTCGTGCAGCTCGCAGGGGCGTTGCTCGCCATCTTCATCGTGCTCCTCATCGCGACCGGGCTCGGCTTGTTCTTCGGCTCCATCAACGTCTCGTACCGTGATTCGCAGAACCTCGTCGACCTCATCCTCATGTTCGCGACCTGGACCTCCCCGGTGCTCTACTCGTTCACGATGGTGCGAGACAAGCTGCCGACCTGGCTGTTCGACCTGTACATGCTCAATCCGCTCACCTCGGCGGTGGAACTCTTCCACTCGGCGTTCTGGTTCCCCACGACGAGTGAGACCGCCGAACGACCCGAGCATCTCTGGTTCTTCGCCGGGATCTCGGTCGTCGTCGCTCTCGTCATGCTGCTCATCGGCCAGTTCGTATTCCGAAAGCTGGAGGGTCGCTTTGCCCAAGACCTCTGAACTCGAACCGCCTCGGATCATCGTCGAGGGCGTTCGGAAGACCTATACCCTCCGCCACACGCAGTCATTCAAGGAGACCTTCGTCGCCTGGCTCAAGCGCAAGCGGACCTCGACGTCGTTCCAGGCGCTCAACGGAATCGACATCACGGTCGGCGATTCCGAGGCGATCGCGTTGCTCGGCTACAACGGCTCCGGAAAGTCGACCCTGCTCAAGCTCGTCTCCGGCGTCTTGCGCCCCGACGCCGGTCGAGTCCTGACCCGCGGACGCGTCGCGGGTCTCATCGAGGTCGGCGCGGGCTTCCACCCCGACCTCTCCGGGCGCGAGAACGTCTACCTGAACGCCGCAATCCTGGGTATGTCGAAAGACGAGATCGATGCTCGCTTCGACGAGATCGTGGAGTTCAGCGAGATCGGTGAGTTCATCGACACTGAGGTGAAGCACTACTCCTCGGGCATGTTCGTGCGACTCGCATTCTCGGTCGCCATTCACACCGAGCTCGACATCCTCCTCGTCGACGAAGTGCTCGCCGTCGGCGATGCCCCGTTCCGTGAGAAGTGCAAGACGAAGATCCGTGAGATCGTCGCGGCCGGCAAGACGCTCTTCATCGTGAGCCATGACCTCGGGATGGTGTCCGACCTCTGCAGCAGGGGCATCGTGCTCCGGCGAGGCGAAGTGGTCTTCGACGGGGCTATCGGCGACGCGATCACGACGCTGAAGGCTTCCACCCGATGACCCCGTCCTCCTCGACCATCGCGATCATCCTCGCCGGCGGCATCGGCGTTCGCGTCGGTCTCGGCATGCCGAAGCAGCTCATCCGCATTGCGGGCAAAGCGATCGTCGAGCACACCCTCGAAGCGCTCGAAGCCAGCCCGCTCATCGACGAGGTGCTCGTCATGATGAACGCGGGCTCCCTCCACGAGCTCGACCACCTCAAGACCGACCCGCGGTTCACGAAACTCACCGCAGTGCTGCCCGGCGGCGAGACGCGCAACGACACCACCAAGCTCGCGCTCGCGGCGCTGCCGGACGACGGCGACGCGAAGGTCCTGTTCCACGACGCGGTGCGCCCGTTCGTCGACGAGCGCATCATCGAAGACTGCGTCACGGCGCTCGACGAGTACGACGCCGTCGACACCGCCATCCCCTCGGCCGACACGATCATCGAGGTCGACGAGGGGTCGATCATCACGGGCATCCCGGCGCGTTCGCGCCTGCGCCGCGGTCAGACCCCGCAGGCGTTCCGGCTCTCGACGATCCGGAGGGCGTACGAGCTCGCCGCGGGCGACCCCGACTTCGCCGCGACCGACGACTGCGGTGTGATCTTCAAGTACCTGCCCGACGTGCCGATCAAGGTCGTCGCAGGCACCGCCGAGAACATGAAGATCACCGAGCCGCTCGACATCCACATCGCCGACAAGATCTTCCAGCTGCAGACCACCTCGCTCACGTCGCACACGGCCGACGGCACCGACTCGCTCGATCTCTCCGGCAAGTCGGTCGTCGTCTTCGGCGGCAGCTACGGGATCGGTGCGAGCATCGCCGAGCAGGCGAAGGCCGCCGGAGCGCGCGTGCACTCGTTCAGCCGGTCGGCCACCGGCACCGATGTCACCTCGCGCAAGCAGGTGCGTCGTGCGCTGAAGGCCGCAGCCGCCGACGGCCCGATCGACTATGTCGTGATCACGGCGGGTGTGCTCTCGATCGCGAACCTCACCGACACCTCGAAGAAGCGGCTTCGCAACACGCTCGAGACGAACCTGCTCGCCCCGGCGAAGATCGCCCAGGAGGCGTATCCGTACCTCGAGGCGTCGAGGGGCCAGCTGCTGCTCTTCACGTCGAGCTCGTACACACGCGGCCGAGCCGGCTACAGCATGTACTCCGCGACGAAGGCGGGTGTCGTGAACCTCACGCAGGCACTCGCCGACGAATGGGCCGAGTCGGGGGTGCGCGTGAACTGCCTCAACCCGCAGCGCACCCGCACGCCGATGCGCACGAAGGCGTTCGGCGAGGAGCCGACCCACACGCTGCTCGACCCAGAGCACGTGGCGGCGGTGTCGCTGCGCCTGCTCGACTCGGACCTCACGGGCCAGGTCGTCGACGTGCAGGTCGCCTCGGCCAAGCGCTGAGGTCGCGGAGTCGCGATACGCGTCGCCGCTGGGCGTCGGCGCTGCTCGATACGAGAAGCGTCAGCCCTTGGGTTGCCGCTCGCCATGCTCGCGCAGGCGCTCGAAGACAAGGTCGTAGAGCTCGGCGATGCGGCGCGAATCGACCCGCAGTTCGTCGATCTCGGCGCGCAGCGCGTCGATCTCGCCCTGCAACCGAGCGACCTCGGCCGACTCGGGAACGGCCGGGCCTCGGCGCTTCAGCTTGCGCAGTGCCGCCTCGAACCGGTTCACCGTGCCTCCTCCCGGGCCGCTGACGCGGCCACCTTCGTACTGTAGAGCCTGACCGTGGCGACCGTGCGCGGTCCGGCGGCCGTCTTGCGCATCTGCCGGCTCTCGACGGCGCAATCGAGCCCGAAGGCGGATGCCTCGTCGCGGAGCCATTTCAGCGGCAGGTGCCACGTGTCGGGGCGATCGTGATCGTAGACGAACGATGCGTTCACCGAGAACGAGGCGAGTACGACCGAGCCCGCATCGATGAGGGCTCGAAGCATCAGGAACGTGTTCGCTCGAGCATCGCGAGTGAGCGTGTGCAGCACGTTCGAGAGCAGGAAATGCCGAGTGCCGCCGACGGCGAGCTCGTCGGCGATGAAGTCGAGCACCGCGCGCCGGTCGGCGAGGTTGAGGCGCTGCACGCTGAGCCCGGTGCGCGACGACGCCGCTGCGAGTGCCGCACGCGCGTAGTCGACGGCGACGACCCGGCGGCCTGCGGCAGCGAGCGACGCGGCGAGTTCGCCGTCGCCGCAGCCGAGGTCGATGATCCGGTCACCGGGACTCGTCGCCGCGAGCAGCCGCTCGACGTCGCCGTGCCAGTGGCGCGAACGCCCGAGCCTGATGTGACGCTCCCAGAAGTCTCGATTGAGGTCGTAGACGCCGAACCAGTTCTCGAAACGCCGCCGTGTCGACGACGGGGTGCGGAAGCGGAACGACGGGTCGGGCGTGCGCCATCCGGTGCCGTAGCAGAGTGCGAGCCAGGCGTCGCCGTCGGCGACTGACGGCACGGCCACGCCCTCGAGCGTCACCTCGCCGAGCGGCAGCAGCGACGCCGGCGCGAAGGTTCCACGCACGGCGATCGGCTGGTTGTAGACGCCCTGATCGTGGAAGCCGAGGAAGAGGTCGACGTGCACCGTCGATCCGAGCGGGTTGACCTGCCCTGCGGCGCCGCCGGACTCCTCGCCCGCGAACATCACCTGCAGGTGCGCGTCGCTGTGCCGGACGACCTCATGGCCCCGGTCGCGAATGCGGCGCTCGAGCGCGTACGACGCGATCGAGACGTCAGGCGGAGCCACCTCACCGAGGTAGACGAGCAGGTCGATGTCGTCGTCGTGCGCGAGGATGCGGCCTTCGCGGATCGCTCCGAGCAGCGTGCCACCGGTGATCGCCGCGGTATAGCCCAGTTCGTCGAGGTCGTCGAGCACGGTCTGCATCGACTCCATGAGCCGGCGATGCAATGCATCTGAGGGGGCGTCGGTGAGCTTGCCCCACTTGTCGATGATCTGCCCGGCGGCGACGAGCTCGGCGAGGCCCACCGCCCCGGGCTTCGCCGGCCACGAAAAACGGCCCTCCGCGAGCGCGAGACCGTTGCGCTGATCACGCAGCACGACGGTACCCGCTCCGTCGAGGTGGCTGTGCAGCACCGTGGGCCAGCGGACGTGCGCGGCCCGGCCGCCCGCCTCGGGCACCAGCGTGGTCCACAGCTTCCGGCCGTTGATCTCGACGTCGACCGTGCGGCCGATCGCGGGTGAGTCGAACCGCACGACGAGGCCCCGACGCCCGACTCTGAGCGATGCGCGCCGGGCACCGCGTCGGAAGAGAGTCACGAACACGCTTCCTTCGGGTCGGCGGACAATTGGCCAGGGGATGTCCCGAGTCTATGCGAACGCGTGCGATCCACCCATCCGCGGTCCGTTCCTCACGTCCCCGTTTCTGGGGGAGAATAGCCGGGAACGCGCACGACACCCCCGGGCGCCGACTGCCCGAACCCGATCGCGAAGGAGGTCGCGCGCGTGAAGACGAAGACCGCGCTGCGATACGCCGGCGGATACGGCCTTTCGGTGGCGATCAGCGGCGTCGTGAGTCTCGCGGTCATCCCGGCGATCATCGTCGCAGCGGGCGCCGATTCGTGGGCGACGATCGCGGTCGCGCAGGCCGTCGCGGGTTTCGCGTCCGTCTTCGCGGTGTACGGATGGGGCGTCGTCGGACCGACCGAGATCGCGAGCCGCCCCGACGCCGACCGCGGCGCGTACTACTTCGACTCCCTGCTCAGCCGGGTGTGGCTCTGCCTCGTGATCGTGCCGATCGCGATCGTCATCGCCGTCGCGATCGTCGACGGCGACGCACTGCTGGCGGCGCTCACGGTCGCGAGCGGCGTGCTCGTCGCGCTCGGCGCCGGATGGTTCTACGTCGGCGAGGCGAGCCCGATGCGCTTCCTGCTCATCGACACCATGCCGCGCATCGCGGGTACCGTCATCGGCGCGCTCGTGCTCGTCGCGACCGGCGACGTCATCGCATTCGCCGCGCTGCAGCTCGCGGGCGTCGTCGTGTCCGCGCTCATCGCGAACTGGAACATCCTCGCGAGGTACCGGGGGTGGCGCTTCGGACTCTCCCCGGTGCGCGCCGTGCGCAACCTGGCCGGCCAGGCGAGCCCCGTTGCGATGAGCGCGACGGCGTCGATCTACGTCAACGTGCCGATCGTGCTCATCGACCTCTTCCTGCCTCAGGCGACCGCCGTCTACGCACTCGCCGAGCGCATCGTCCGGCTCGCGCTCTACTCCACGCGCCCCGTGGTTCAGATCGCCCAGGGCTGGGTGCCGAACCCCCTTCCCGACGTGCAGTCGGCGCGCGCCCGGCGGGTCACCGCCATCGCGCTCGGCCTCGGCGCGGTCGGCGGCCTCGCCTATGCGCTCGCCGGTCCCTGGATCGGCGACCTGCTCTCCGGGGGCACGCTGACGATCCCGTTCGATCTCGCCGTCCCGATGGCCGTGAACCTCGCCGCGATCCTCGCCTCGCAGATCACGGGCTTCGCCTGCCTCACGGCGTTCGGCCTCACGAAGGCCCTCGCGACGAGCACGATCGTCGGTGCGATCGTCGGCACCCTCCTCATGTACCCGCTGTTGCTCTGGATCGGCGCGCCGGGCGTGGCGTGGGGCCTCGCCGTCGCCGAACTCTGCGTGCTCGGCGTCCAGCTCGTGACCCTGTCCCCCAGACTTCGCCGGGCCGAACCGGTAGGCTCGTAGTCGCGCGCCGCGGCGCGATACCACCCCCACACACACGGAGCACCGCAGCGTGAGCGCAACCTGGAACGAGATCCAACGCGTCGTCTTCCCACAGGACGCCGACCCCGATGTCATCTCGCTGTACGTCGACGCCGACGTCTGGGCGAAGGTCGGCGACCGCGAAGTCCGGGTGAGCGACCGCGCGCACCTCGACGACGTGCTCGGGCGCGATCGCTTCCGCATCTCCTCCGGCGAACGCGTCTCGTTCGCGAGCTACTTCAACGCCTTCCCCGCCTCGTACTGGCAGCAGTGGACGAACGTCGAGCGAATCCGCCTCTCGGTCGAGACGAGCGGCGAGGGCACCCTGCTCGTCTATCGCTCGACCGCACAGGGGGTCCCGCAGCGCGTCGCCTCCGAGCCGTTCGCAGGCACGGTGCGCCACGAGATCGAGCTGCCGGTGACGACCTTCGGCGACGGTGGCTGGTACTGGTTCGACATCGTGGCGGGCGACGCCGACGTGGTCGTCGCAGACGGCCGCTGGCAGACGGATGCCTCCGAGCTGCGCTCGGGCGGCGCCTCCATCGGCACCACGACCTTCAACAAGCCCGACTACTGCGTCAGCACACTCGAGGCCCTCGCCGGCGACGAGACGGCGCGCGACGTGATCGACCGCATCTACATCGTCGACCAGGGCAACCAGCGCGTCGTCGACGAACCCGGCTTCGACCAGGTCGCCGAACGTCTCGGTGACACGCTGACCATGATCGAGCAACCGAACCTCGGCGGCTCCGGCGGGTTCGCGCGGTCGATGGCCGAGACCCTCGAGGCTGACACGAGCGACTTCCTCATCCTGCTCGACGACGACGTCACGGTCGAGCCCGAGAGCATCGCACGCGCTGTGCGGTTCGCCCGGCACACGACCCGCCCCGTGGTCGTGGGCGGGCACATGTTCGACCTGCTGAACCGCCCGGTGCTGCACGCCTTCGCCGAGACGGTCGACCTCAAGCCGTTCGTCTGGCACGCCCAGCCGCACGACGAGGTCCCGCACGACTTCCGGTTCTCGAACCTTCGGCAGACGCGGTGGATGCACGCCCGCATGGACGCCGACTACAACGGCTGGTGGTTCTGCCTCATCCCGACCGAGGTCATCCGGTCGGTCGGGCTCTCGCTTCCGGCCTTCATCAAGTGGGACGACGCCGAGTACTGCCTGCGCGCCCGCGACGCCGGCTATCCGACGGTGACCCTGCCCGGAATGGCACTGTGGCACGTGTCATGGCTCGACAAGGACGACTCGATCGACTGGCAGGCCTACTTCCACGCCCGCAACCGAATCGTCGCCGGCCTGCTGCATTCCCCCTACCCCAACGGCGGGCTGCTCGCCCGCGACAGCGAGCGGTGGGACCTCAAGCACCTGCTCTCGATGCAGTACTACCCCGTGACCCTGCGCCATCGCGCGCTCCGCGACATCCTGTCGGGGCCCGTGCACATGCAGCTCGGCATGGCGACCATCCTCGGCGAACTCCGCGCCGCGGCCGCCGACTTCCCGGAGAAGACCGTGCTCCGGCACGAGTCCGAGATCCCGATGACGGTGGAGGGCAAACGCGTCTACCCGGTGCCGAAGACCGCGGCAGGACCGAAGGGACCGCGCGGCGTCGCGCTCGTGCTGTTCACCGTCAGGATGACCGTGCGCCAGTGGTTCACCCGGCCCGCGCCGAAGAACGTCGCAGAACCCCAGGTCGAGCTCGCCAAGCGCGACGGCACCTGGTTCCGGCTCCCCCACTTCGACAGCGCACTCGTGTCGACCGCGGATGGTTCCGGCAAGGTCCGGTACACGCGCGACCCGAAGACCTTCCGGCGCCTGCTGCGCGAGAGCCGGCGCCTGCACCGCGAGCTGCGCAAGCGCTGGCCCGAGCTCGCACGCGAGTATCGCGCTGCGCTGCCCGAGATCACCTCGCCCGAGGCGTGGGCGCCGCACTTCACGACGAAGAAGTAGTCGCCGACCCGACGAGAACGGCCCGAGGCATCCGCCCCGGGCCGTTCTCGTCTGCGATGTCAGCGCGCGAAGCGCTCCACGAGCCGGTTCTGGAACATGCTCAGTGCCGAACCGATCGCCATGTGCATGTCGAGGTACTGATAGGTGCCCAGGCGCCCGCCGAAGTACACGTCGGGCTCATGGTCCTGCAGCTCGCGATAGGCGAGCAGCGCCGCTCGGTCTTCGGGGGTGTTCACCGGGTAGTACGGCTCGTCGCCGTGCTCCGCGAAACGCGAGAACTCGCGCATGATGATCGTCTTGTCGGAGGGATACTCGCGCTCGGGATGGAAGTGGCGGAACTCGTGGATGCGGGTGAACGGCACCGAGGCATCCGCGTAGTTCATGACCGACGTGCCCTGGAAGTCGCCCACCGGCACGACCTCGCGCTCGAAGTCGAGGGTGCGCCAGCTCAGGTGCCCGGCCGACGAGTCGAAGTAGCGGTCGACGGGTCCGGTGTAGACGACGGGCACGTTGCCGACGACGGCCGCCTTGTTGAACGGCTGCGACGCGTCGAAGAAGTCGGTCGAGAGCCTGACGTCGATCTTCGGGTGGTCTGCCATCCGCTCGATCCATGCGGTGTAGCCGTCGACCGGCAGGCCCTCATGCGTGTCGTTGAAGTAGCGGTTGTCGTAGTTGTAGCGCACCGGGAGACGGCTGATGACCTCGGCCGGCAGCTCGGTCGGGTCGGTCTGCCACTGCTTCGCCGTGTAGTCGCGGATGAACGCCTCGTAGAGCGGGCGCCCGATGAGCGAGATCGCCTTCTCTTCGAGGTTCGCCGCCTGCTTGGTGTCGAACTCGTCGGCCTGCGAGGCGATGAGCGCCCGGGCCTCGTCGGGCGAGTAGGCGGCGCCGAAGAACTGGTTGATCGTGCCGAGGTTCACCGGCAGCGGGAACACGACGCCGTTGTGGTTCGTGTAGACCTTGTGCACGTAGTTCGTGAAGGTCGTGAAGCGATTGACGTACTCCCACACCTTCTCGTTCGAAGTGTGGAACAGGTGCGCTCCGTAGCGGTGCACCTCGATGCCGGTCGCAGGGTCGACCTCGCTGTAGGCGTTGCCGCCGATGTGGTCGCGACGGTCGATGACCTGCACGGTGAGGCCGAGCTCGTTCGCCGCACGCTCGGCGATGGTGAGACCGAAGAACCCCGACCCGACGACGACGAGATCGGTCATCGAGCGCCCCCCGCACCGATCACGAGCCGCGGCGTGCCGACCCAGCGGTCGGCGGCTGTGACGTTGCGGCCGTCGACGACGAGCCGCACGCCGGGCAGGTCGCTCGCGGCGAGGGTCTTGTAGTCGGCGTGGTCGGCCTGCACGATCGCGAGATCGACGGGCGCGCCGAGGTGGTACGCCGTCCATCCGTAGCGGGCGAGTTCGTCGTCGGTGTACATCGGGTCGTGGACGAGCACCTTCGCCCCGCGGGCCTCGAGCGCCTCGACGGTCGCGAAGACGCCGGAGAACGCCGTCTCCTTCACACCTCCGCGGTACGCGGCGCCGAGCACGACGGCGGTGAGGTCCGTGAGGTCGCCGAGCACGCCCGCGGCCTGGCCGACGAGCCGCTCGGGCATCGAGGCGTTGAGCAGGCGCGCGGTGCGCACGATCTCGGCGTCGCGGTCGGTCGAGAGGTAGAGGCGCGGATACACCGGGATGCAGTGCCCGCCGACGGCGATGCCGGGGCGGTGGATGTGGCTGAACGGCTGCGAGTTGCACGCCTCGATGACCGCGTAGACGTCGACGCCGATCTCGTCGGCGTAGAGCGCGAACTGGTTCGCGAGCCCGATGTTGACGTCGCGGTAGGTCGTCTCGGCGAGCTTCGCCATCTCGGATGCCTCGGGCGAGCCCATGTCCCACACGCCGTTGGCTCGGGCGAGGTCGGGGCGCTCGTCGAACTCGAGCACGGCCTCGTAGAACTCGACCGCACGGCGGGTGCCCTCGGGGCTCATCGCGCCGACGAGCTTCGGGTACTTGCGCAGGTCTTCGAACACCCGGCCCGTGAGCACGCGCTCGGGCGAGAACACGAGGTGGAAGTCGGTGCCCTCGGCCAAGCCCGAGATCTCCTCGATCATCGGCTTCCAGCGGCCGCGGGTGGTGCCGACCGGCAGCGTCGTCTCGTAGGAGACGAGCGTTCCGGGGGTGAGGTGCTCGGCGAGGGAGCGCGTCGCCGCGTCCATCCAGCCGAAGTCGGGCTCCCAGGTCGCGTCGTCGACGAACAGCGGCACCACGATGACGACCGCGTCGGCGCCCGGCACGGCGTCGGCGTAGTCGGTCGTCGCGCGCAGGCGCCCGGCGGGCACGAGCTCGGCGAGCTTCTCCTGGAGGTGGGCCTCGCCCGGGAAGGGCTCGGTGCCCGAGTTCACGAGGTCCACGACGGCCTGGTTGACATCGACGCCGATGACCTCGTGGCCCTGATCGGCGAACTGCACAGCAAGAGGGAGGCCGATCTTTCCGAGGGCCACGACGGCGATACGCATGGATAACATCTTAGGTCGACGAATCGGGCACGCCCGCACCGGGCGAGCCCCGGCGGACGACCGGGTAGACTGCATCAGGACATCGACGGTTGGGAGGCGCCGCAGCGTGAGTGCTCCGACGCCGACCCCCGCTTCCGCCGGCGAGCACCGCCCGCACCTCCTGTACGTCGCATGGGGGTTTCCCCCCTGCCGCGGCAGCGGTGTCTATCGTGCCTGGGCCACCGCGAACGCCTTCGCCGCGGCCGGCTGGGACGTCACGGTGCTGACGGCTCCGCGCGAGACCTTCACGATGTCGACGGGTATCGACGAATCCCTCGAGCGCACCGTCGACCCTTCCATCAGCATCGTTCGGGTGCCGTTCCACGCTGCAGCGTTCGAGAGCGACCTGCGCCGATGGCCTCGATCGCGTGCCGCGGCACCCGAGCTGTGGAACGTCCTCAACGCGCGTCGAGAACAGCGCACGTTCCCCGAGCGGACGTACGGCGGGTGGCGTCCCGCCCTTGAGTCGGCGGCCGTCGAGGTCCACGAGCGTCACCCGATCGACCTCGTCCTCGGCTCGGCGAACCCGCATGTCGACTTCATTCCCGGTCACGTCCTGCACGAGCGCTTCGGCGTGCCCTACGTGATGGACTACCGCGATGCCTGGCAGCTCGACGTCTTCAGCGGCGATCGCGTGTCGCCTGAGGGCAGCGCGGTGGCGCAATGGGAGCGCAGGCTCGTCGAGGACGCCCACGCCGTCTGGTTCGTCAACGAGCCGATCCTGCGCTGGCACGCCGACCTGTACCCGACCCGGGCCGACCGATTCCAAGTCGTCGCGAACGGCTACGACGCGCCTCCCGAGACGACGACCCGGCGACCCTCCCAGCAGGGTCTGGTCTTCGGCTACATCGGTACGATGTCGGCGGCCGTCCCGGTCGATCGGCTCATCGACGGGTGGCGCCTGGCTCGGACGCGCTCGCCGCTGCTCGCTGCCTCGCGCATCGAGCTCTGGGGCCACCTGAACCATGCCGGCACCCCCAACGAGGCGATCGCCCGACAGATGGGCGCCTTCGCCGAGAACGGCATCAGCTATCACGGGGCAGTCGCCAAGAAGGAGATCGGAGCCGTCTACGCGCGCTTCGACGCGCTCCTGCTCGCCCTCGGCACCGGTCGCTACGTGACCAGCGGCAAAGTGTACGAGTACGCGGCCACCGGGCTGCCCATCGTCTCGGTGCACGACCCCGGGAACGCGGCGAGCGACGTGCTTCGCGATGCTCCCGCCTGGTTCCCAGTCGCCGACCTCGAGCCGGAGACCATCGCCGACGCGCTGGTCGCGGCCTCTCACGCGGCGCTCGACCAGACCCCGGAGGAGCGCCGGGCCGCGCGCGAGTGGGCGACGCAGTTCCAGCGCGACCGGCAGCTCGGCCCCCAGATCGCATCGCTTCGCACAATGGTCGAGGATCGCCGCGCTGCGGGGGTTCCCCGATGAACATCGTGCTCTTCGCCCCATCCGGCGCCACGGCGTCGGCGATTCGGCAGCTCGCGCCGGACCCCGAGCGCGACCGGATCACCGTGGTCTCCCGGGCAGCGCCCGATGCCGACGTGCACTCGATCGTGCTGCAGCCGGCGCTGATGTCCCTCACGCGCAGTGCCGAGCGTGCCCTGGGCGGCTCCGCGGCCGGCCGCAACCTGCTGCGACTGAGCCCGCTCGACCCCGGGCGGCGATTCTCAGGCGCGGCCCGTCATCACCGGGAGCTTCGCGCACGCGTCGCCGCCGCCGACCTGATCGTCGCACTCGAGCGCGACGGGATCCTCGCCGCCTGGAAGAGCGTGCGACGCTGGGCCGGTGCCGACGCGAAGGCCGTCTACGGCATCGCCCCCGCGCGGACGCTCCTGGCCGCCGCGCGCGACTAGTCCGAGAGCGTCGCCGATTCCCACGCGAGGGTCGGAATGCGGCTCGGCACGACTCCGAGCTCGTCGACCATGCGCGAGACGTCGGCCCAGTTGGTGCTCGGCCCGCCGTCCTTCACGATGACCCGGGAGTCCTCGACCTGCAGCCGGTCGAGCAGCACCCGCGTCGAGACCGCCGCCCCCGCGCCCACGTTGATGACGCGATGACCTGAGTGCTCGGCATCGGCGGCCGCTCGAAGCACCGAGACGACGTCGCCCTGATGGATGTAGTCACGGACGAAGTGATCGGGGGCCAGGACCGTCGCCGGTGCGGCCGGGGTGGCGTGCACGAGCTTGTACACCAGGGAGTCTGGGAACGAGGGTCCGGCGATGTTGAAGATCCGGAGGGTCGTCACGGCCGCTTCGGGGCGATCCGCGGCGAGCCTGCGGAACAGCTCCTCCCCCGCGATCTTCGACGTCGCGTACGGGCTGTCACCGGCGAGTGCGGAGTCCTCCCGACGCGCCTCGGTCGCGGTCGTCCCGTAGACGGCACCTGACGACGCGTGCACGACCCGTCCGATGCGGGCTTCGCGCGCGGCACCCACGACGGCGGAGTCGATGAGCCGGTTCTGCACGACCAGGTCGTCGCCGTGCAGGACGGACGCGAGGTGCACGATGATCTCGGGCTCGACTCGCCGTGCGAGGTCGGCCACCGCCCCGGCATCCCGAAGGTCGATGACGATCTCGTCGTCGTGGTGCATGTCGGGTCGAGTCCGGCCGAGCGAGACCACTCGGGAACCGCGTTCGCGCAGGTCACGGACGAGCAGCCGACCGAGACGGCCCCGCCCGCCCGTCACGAGGATCGTGTGCTCGGGGATGCCTCCGGTCACGACCCTGCCTGCGGCAGGCGCGGGTCGATGTTGAACCCCATCTGCACGAGCGCGGCTCGCGCGTCCTCGTCGGAGAGGTCGCCCGCGCGCCCACGATCGAGCGTCCGTCGGATCTCCGCCACCGGCACGTCCATCTCCTCCTCCACCTGGAGGATGAACACCTTGCTGTTGGCCGTGCTCGTGGCGAGTTCGGGGTTGTACGTGAGTTCCTCGTAGAGCTTTTCGCCCGGGCGGAGCTGGGTGACCTCGATGTCGATGTGCGGCGCCGTCGCCTTCACGAGACTCTCGGCCAGATCCATGACGCGCACCGGCTCGCCCATGTCGAGCACGCAGATGTCGCCGTTCGCGCCCAGCAGGGCCGACTGGATGATGAGATGGGCCGCTTCGTCGATCGTCATGAAGAAGCGCGTGACATCGGGATGGGTGACCGTGAGCGGTCCGCCCTGCTCGATCTGTCGTCGGAACGTCTCCATCACGCTGCCGTTGCTCTGGAGGACGTTCCCGAATCGCACGGCCGTCAGCTTCGTCGCGCCCGAGTCGCGCGCGAGGTCGCCGAGGAGGAGTTCACCCAGTCGTTTCGTGGCACCCATGACGTTGGCCGGTCGCACCGCCTTGTCGGTCGAGACATAGACGGCATGACTCGCCCCGGATGCGATCGCCTGGCGCAGGACGTTCTCCGCCCCGAGCGCGTTGTTCGCAATCGCCTCGGACGGGTTCTCCTCCATCAGCGGCACGTGCTTGTAAGCCGCGGCGTGGAAGACGAGCTCGGGACGCGCGGCGTCGAAGATCCGCTCGAGTCGACGGACGTTCTTCACGTCCGCGACGGCGACCTCCAGCCGCTCGTCGTCGAGTCGGTTCGCGAGGTGGAACAGGCCGGTCTCCCACCAGTCGACGGCGACGACCGTCGCGACGTCGAGGTTGAGCAGGTGTTCCACCAGCCGGGACCCGATCGAGCCGGCCGCCCCGGTCACGAGGACCCTGCGGCCCTCCACCATCCGTCGGGCGTCCAGCATGTCGTGCTTGACCGGCCGACGCCCGACCAGTTGGAGGACGTCGACGTCGGTCAGGTCGCTGACGCTGACGGTCTCACGGCTGATCGTGTCGTAGGTCCGAGGCAGCATCGACAACTGGAGGCCGGTCTGCTCCAGCCCCGTGAGGAACTCGCGCAGCCCGGCCGCATCGATCGTCGGGATGGCGAAGTACACCGAGTCGACGGCGTGGTCGCGGACGACACGATTGACATCCGAGAGGCGGCCGAGCACCTGCGGGTCCTGCTTCACGTCGTCGAGGAACCCGACGACCTCATCTCCGAGCGCCTTCGCATCGTCGGCGATCCCGATGCCGGCGGTGCCGTACCCGACGACCAATACCCGGCTCATTGCGCTCGTTCCAGCCACCTGTTCACTCCCCGATCCTATCCGATCCCTCGTCGACGTCCTGCGGCCGGCTCCCGGTCAGGCGCGCCATGATCCGCTCCTCGACGGCGATGTCGGCATCGGAGGACAATCGTTCCGCCGCGGCATCCGCCGCCTGCTTGAACGCCGCAATCTGCTCACGCGAGAGGGCGGAGATGGTCGCCGTGAGGTCGTCGGCCTCGTAACCGGCGGTCACGGCTCCGATGCCGTTGTCGTCGATGACGCGACTGGTCTCGTCCCCCGGTCCGAAGACGACCCCGATCCGCGCCTGGACGAAGTCGAAGAGCTTGTTCGGCAATGCGAGGCGGTGATTCGGCGTGTGCGGCGGGAGCAGGTACACCCCGAGGTCGTAGGGGTTCAGCGCTGCGGGGAGTCCGCTCGGAGTCGTGGGCTCGTGCAACGTCGTGCGGGGGC
The DNA here is from genome assembly GCF_053618155.1 of Agromyces sp. NPDC055658. NCBI lineage: Bacteria > Bacillati > Actinomycetota > Actinomycetes > Micrococcales > Microbacteriaceae > Agromyces > Agromyces sp. NPDC055658. The sequence goes on from NZ_JBSHHD010000005.1 coordinate 92,392, forward strand.
TCGCCTCGATCCTGGCGAGCAGCTTCTTCCAGTACGCATCGCCCTGCCGGGCTGCGATCAGGAAGAGATCGAGGCTGTAGCCGTCCCCCAGGTCGTCGACCGCATCGATGAGCGCTTCGATGTTGCGACCCGGCACCGCGCCTCCGCTGTGCACGAGCCGGATGCGGTCGTTCTCCATCGGCGACGGCCCCAGTCCGTCGGCGAACGGCCTGGCGTTCCGCACGAGCTCGGTGGTGACGCCGTAGCGCTCCTCGTACATCGAGCAGATGGCCGCACCCACGGACGTCGCGACATCGACCCGCGGAAGGTAGCGTGCGCACACCCAGTCCATGAACGGAGCGACCAGGAGTCGCCACGACAGCACGTGGGAGCGCTCGGCCGGGGCCCACTCGTGCAGGTCGCACCAGATCTTCGGCGAACCCGCCACGGTGAACGCCAGGGGAAGCGCGCGGGCCTCGTTGGCGACGACGACGTCGAACTCGCGGCCAGCGAGCAGCCGATGCGCCGCCTTCACCGCGGGCGCATCGAGCTCGACCGATGCATAGCGGCGGAGACCCAGCTTCAGCACGCCGCCGAGGGTCTGGGGCAGCGACGGCAGCGCGCTGTCGATCTCGATGTGATCGTCCGCGGCGGCAGGACGTGGCCCGTAGGACAGCGTCGTGACGTGCCCGTAGCGCGACAGCACGTCGAGCTGCCGGAGCACGCGCGCGTCAGCGGTGATGTCCGAGAAGGAGATGCAGAGGATGCGGGCTGGTCGGGATGCTGTCATGGTCGCTCCTGATCACTGGCTTCGGATGCGGCGGAGGTGCCGAGGAACTCGGACAGCGTCCTCGCAGACGCTCGCCCGTCGTGGACCGCCTCGACGAAGGCGCGCCCGGAGGCCGCCATCGCCCGCGCACCCGCCCGATCGTCGAGGAGGGCGAGCACGGTCTCCTCGACCGCGTCGATGCGCGACTCGACGATGGGCAGCTCCCGGCCGGTCGCCCGCTGGACCTCGGTTCGCACGCGGTCGGAGACGTGACCGACGACGACGCGGCCGGCGGCCATGGCCTCGCAGGCAGCGACGCCGTAGTCTCCCAGGCGGAACTGGTCGAGCACGATGTCCGCGGCCCGATAGACCCCCGGCATCTCCGTTGCGGGCACGCCTTCGAGGCGGCGGTACCGGATGACGCCACGCGCATCCAACCGTTGAAGCCGGGCGTCGATCGAGGGATCGCCCTTCATCGCCGGATTGCTCGGGGCGTAGGCGACGACCGGGCGGTCCGAGGTGAGCGGCGCGTCGGGTGCGGTCCACGAGTCGATGTCGACGACGACGGGGAGCCAGACCGCCCGCGGGACGTCGAGGAGACCCGGCGTCGACACGAAGACCGGGAAGTCGGATTCGGCGACCGCCTCGAGGTTCGCCGCGGCGTTGCGTTCGAGCCTGGCGGTCTGATCGTCGGGATAGGAGCCGGAACGCCCGAACGGCGAGTCGGGTTCGCTCCGGGCATGCGCGCTCGGGAGCCGGATGTCGCTCCCGTGCCAGAGGAACGCGACGGACAGGCCCGATCGCGACAGCTCGCGGAGCGGGTCCGCCGCCGATCCCCCGAGCGCGCCGCGGAACGGGTGCCGACCGGACTCGATCAGCGCGTGCGAGAACCCCTCGACGAGTTCGCGGCGCTGGGCGCGCTGCCAGCGCCGCGAGAAGACGGTGGCCGCCAACGGCACCGCGACGTCCACCGGGAACGCAGGGTTCCGAGCCCCGCGCGGAATCGTCGCGAGGCTGACGGCCGCGGCCCCGTCGAGGTCGTTCCGGATGGCGTTGGCCCACCGGAACCCCTGCCCTGCGGAGTTCGCCGGACCGATGAACACGGCGACCCGTGACGACGGGGCGACGGCGACCGCCAGGCCGGTCGGATCCCAGCGCAACCCCGATGGAAGGACCCGGAGCAGCAGCGGCTCGGGAACGAGGCGAGCGAGCATCGGCGCCAGAGGGGCGAGGACGGAGCCGAGACCGCTCACCGGTGTGCGATCCTGGTCCGCGCCGCGGCGTACCCGCGCACGGCGACCGTGGTCGAACCACCGCGCTCGCCGCGCTGCAGCCACTTCCATGCTGCGAACCCGGCGTCGCGTTCGGCGGCGATGATCATGTCCGCGTCCCCGATCCGGCGCTCCACCTCTGCAGCCGAAGCCGAAGCGCGCCAGAATCGAACGCCGCCGTCGAGCGGCAGGACCCGCACGAGCATCCGTCCCGGCAACGTGTGGGAGAGCGCCGCGACCAGCCTGGCGGATCGGTGCGACTGCCGCAGGGTCACCCACCCGTCGGTCTCCGGCACGGCGGGGCCGCTCCAGCAGACCACGGTCACGCTGTCCTCGTCGGTCAGCCCCGGGAGGTCCTCGGCCGAATGGCGCCCGCTGGGCGCGAGCACGACGATGTTCATCGGCCACCACCGTTCACCGGGAGCAAGCGATCGACACCGTCGACGGCGGCCTCGAGCTGATGCCCGCGCTCCCAACGGGCTCCCCATGAGATCGCGTCAGCCCTCGATCCGTCGGTCTGCGCGCGTGCCTGCGCGGCGCCGGCGATGAGCGCATCGGCGATGTCGTCGGCGGCCATCGAGGCCGACGGCGACCACGCAGGCGAACCCGCCATGACCGCCGACGCCGCACTCGACGGATCGTGCACCGAGACGACGGGGAGGCCGGTCGCCGCGAATTCGAAGACCTTGCCGCTCGTCACCCCGGGCCCGCTCGCCAGGGCGAGCACCAGCGCGTCGAAGGTTGCGTACACCTCGGGGATCTGCGCCTTCGCCACCGGCCCCTCGTAGGTGATGCCGACCGCGGAACCGCGCTGCAGGAAGCTCTCCAGATGTTCGCCGGCGATCCCAGTCCGCCCGAGGTGGCCTCGAAGCACGAGCCTCGCCCGCGCCAGTTCGGGCGAGCGCTCGCGGGCCCGCACCCAGCCCGCCAGGAGTTCCTCGGCGGGGAACTGGCCGTGGTTGATGGTGCCGATGTAGCCGAACGTCAGCGGACGATCCGGGGCTGCGGACACGAGGGGAACGGCGGGCGAGACGCCGTCGATGGTGTCGAACCCGTTGGGGACCACCCGCATCCGCTCGCTCGACCGAGGGTACTTCGCGGCGTGCCAACCACGAATCGGCTCGTTCACGAACCAGATCTGGTCCGCGGACTCGATCAGTCGGGACTCCCAGCGCTCCGCACGTCGCGTCGCGCGCGGATTCCGCCCGCCGGTGAAGACGTCGATCGTCCAGGCGTCGCGGTAATCCATGATGTTCCGAACCCCGTGCCGGCGCTTCAGGTGCCAGCCGGGGATGAAGTCGACGGACGGGCTCGCCGTGCCGAGTGCGACGTCGACGCGTCGCGCGCGGTGAATCTCCTCGGCGGCCCGCACGAGCTCGCGACGCCATCCGCCGAAGCCCGCCTCCGGGAACGGAAGTCCGCGCACAGCACCCCAGAGTTCGGGGAATCGCGCCTGCGCGCGCGTCCAGTCGCCGACGTCGCTCGCGTACAGGCCGGAGGAGAACGGCACCTCGACCCTGCGCACCCGTTCGCCGACCTGGGCGGACAGCGACGCGTCGATGAGTCCCTCATCGGAGAAGAGCTTCCGTGGAGCGGTGAGGACGGTCACCTCCCATCCGCGCGCCGCGAAGGCGTTCGCGAGTCCGATGGCACGGTACACACCGCTGGTTCTGGCCGGCGCGAACGCCCATGCGGTGAGCAGGAGGTGGCGCCCGCTCATGGTGTCCGCCCCAGGAACGGCGCGAGCACGCGCGCCGACAGTTCCCCGTTGTGGACGGCCTCGACGAAGGCAGGACCGGCGTTCGCGATCGGCCGATACGCCTCGGGACGCTCGGCGACGTCACGGAGCACCTCTTCAAGGGTGTCGGGTGTCGCCTCGACCACCGGCACCTCGCGTCCGCTCACCTGCTGGATGTGGTCCCGGACCTGATCGTGGAGATGCGCGATCACCAGTCGACCCGCCGCCATCGCCTCGATCGACGTCGTCGCGTAGATGCCGAGGGTGAACTGGTCGAGGACGATGTCGGCGTCCGAGTAGCGACCCGGCATCTCGTTCGCGGGGACCTTGACGATCCGCTGGTAGTCGACGACCTTCTCGTCGGACAGGCGATTCACGATCGGCTCGATGAGCGCGGTGCCCTTCACCGCCGGGTTCGTCGGAGCGTGCAGGACCACTGGCGTTCCGCCGGACAGCGCTTCGCGTTCCGCCTTCCACTCGGCCGGATCGACCACGATCGGAAGCCACGACGCCGCCGGCCAGTCGAGCAGGAGTTCGGGCGTCGCGACGAAGGAGGGCGCGTCGAGCCGGGCGAAGAGCTGCCGGTTCTTGAGCGCGCGCGCCTCGAGCGCTCGGATCCAATCCTGATCCGCGTCCCGGAACGGCGACCACTTGTCGACCTGGGCGTGGCGGCTGGGCAGGCGCAGGTCCGTTCCGAGGCTCGCGAGGCCGACCGCGAGCCCGCGGTCGCGCAGCCAGATCGCCTCTCGTTCCACGAACCCCTGGAAAGCGAGGCCGAAGAGGTGCCGCTCCGCCTCGATGAGCACATGCGTGAACCGCTCCGCCACGGCGTCCCGCTGCCGCCGCCCCCAGTCCCCCGACGAGGTGAACACCATCTCGGGAACGGAGTAGTCGGCCGGGAATCCGAAGTCGCCGCGTGTGCGGTACTGCATGTTGACGGCGCCGACACCCGGCAAACGCTCGGCCGAGCGTGCCCAGCGGTAGCCCTGGGCGGCGAAGTTCGCGGGGGCGACGTAGAGGCGGGCTTCGCCGGAGGGTGCGGTCACCGGCGGCGGGACGTCCGCGGGCGAGAACCGGCGCGACGGCGGCCGGAGCCAGCGCGAGACCCGATCGGGCAGCCGTCCGACGACGAGTCGGTACGCGATCCCGGCCTTCCGCTTGATGCCCGTCAGGACGCCGGTCATGCGAGCCCGGCCAACTTCGCCTGCGCCGCGAACTCAGGACTCTGCGCCACGACCGTCGCGAAATCGCCCTGCGCCGCCACCGTTCCGTCCTTCATGAACAGGACGACATCGGAATCGCGGATCGTGCTGAGGCGGTGCGCGACGGCGATCACGGTGACGTCGCCGCGCAACTCCCGGATCGCCGAGGCGACGTCGGATTCCGTCTTCGTGTCGAGCGCGCTCGTCGCCTCGTCGAGGACGAGGACGAGCGGATCGGTGTAGAGCGCACGGGCGATGCCGAGGCGCTGGCGCTGGCCGCCGGAGAGCGTGAGCCCACGCTCGCCGACGCGCGCATTCAGGCCGTCCGCACGCTGCTCGATCACGCTCCACAACTGAGCACGGCGGGCGGCCTGCTCGGCTCGGGCCAGGTCGACGTCGTCACCCCACGTCAGGGCGATGTTCTGCGCGATCGTGCCGTCGAAGAGCGTCACCTCCTGCGGGACGAACGCGACGTGCTTGCGCCAGGCATCCATCACGTCCTCGAGCGGCAGCCCGTCGATGCGGATCTGTCCACCGGTCGGCGTCAGCAGGCCGAGCAGCAGGTCGATGAGGGTCGACTTGCCTGCGCCCGAGGCACCCGCGATGCCGATCGTCGATCCCATCGGAACACGCAGGTCGACCTCGCGCACCGCCGGGATGTCGCTGCCGGGGAAGGTGAACGCGACGTCCGTCAGTTCGAGCACTCGGGGCTGGCCCGGCAGCGGCGCCTTGCCGAGCACCTCACGATCGGCGAGGAACTTCGTCGACGCCTCGATGTCGGCGACCACCGCATCGACGTACGGGACGGACGTCATGGTCCGGGTGATGACCGCTTGGAAGCCGGTGAGTGATGGAACGAGCCGGAATCCGGCGATGCCGAAGAGCGCGATCGCGGCGATGGCCTCCTCCCGTCCCCCGAAGAGGAACGCGACTCCGCCGACGATGAGGAAGCCGCCGATGATCGCCGCATCGAAGATGAACCGCGGGACCGTCGAGAGGAAGCTCGCGTTCGCGCGCGCCTGCGCGGTCTGGGCGCGATTCCTCCGGATGACCTCGCTGACCTCGTCCGCCTTGTCCCGCAGGGTGATCTCCTTCAGGGACGCGACCATCCCCGAGATCAGCGCCGCGACGCGCAACGACGAATCGCGAGCGACCCTGCCCGCCTGTCGCGTCTTGCCGCTCAGCACGACGTACTGCAGCATGGCGATGCCGCCCAGGTAGACGACCGTCACGAGCGCCGTCGCCGGCTGCGCGAACACGATGACGCCGACCACGCCGACGGAGGTCACCAGGAGGCCCAGCAGCGTCGTGAGCGGCAGCAGGAAGCCGGCCACGACGTTGGCGATGCCGCTGTCGGTCATGGCGACGATCTGCGCGCTGTTGCGCGACAGTCGGTCCGTCCAGGACGCGCGAATGTATGCGCCGAAGAGCTGCTGGCCGATCGCGAGCTCGTAGGAGGCGAACCGCCGCGTGGCGATCCACTGGAGCCAGACGTTGGCCGCCGACTTGCCGATGACGACCAGGGCGAGGATGAGGACCAGCCACAGCACCTGGGCTTCGTCGATCGCGCCGATGACGGGCAGCGACAACGGACCACCGGCGATCACCGCGGCGAGCGTCAGGGCGAGCAGCATCAACGCCACGACGTCGACGACGGCGAGCCCCGCGGATACCAGTGAGAACACGAGGAGGAACCGCCGGGCCGAGTGCGGCAGGAACGGCAGGAGCCGCCGAAGCGTGCGAGCGATCTGCTTCATGGTGCTAGGGCTGCAGAACCTTGCCCTCGCGGGCGCTTTCGAGCGCCGCCTCGACGACGGCGAGCGTCCGCAGCGCCTGCTCCATCGTCACGACGTCGCTCGGCTTGCCGAGCACCGCGTCCCTGAAGGCCTCGTGCTCGACCCGCAGCGGCTCCCGCTTCGGGAAGGCGAAGCGCGTCACGTCGCCCTCGGACACTCCCCGGAACGCCGTCACGGACTCCCACTCGAGCGGGATGGTGCCGTTCGCGTAGAACGTGAGGTCGCCCGTGGACGTGTCGGCGACGAACGCTCCGCGCTCACCCGTCACGACGGTGACCCGCTCCTTCATCGGGCTGAGCCAGTTCACGAGATGGCTGACGATCGCCCCGGACGCCAGTCGGCCCGTGATCGCGATCATGTCCTCGTGTTCGCGCCCGCTCTTGAAGGTGGTCTGCGCGAACACCGTCTCGTACTCGCTCTGCGCGACCCACGCGGTGAGGTCGACATCGTGCGACGCGAGGTCCTTCGCGACCCCGACATCGGCGATTCGCGAGGGGAAGGGACCCTGCCGCCGCGTCTGGATCTGGTAGACCGCCCCCAGCTCGCCGGCCTCGAGCCGGCGGCGCAGCTCCTGCAACGCCGGGTTGAAGCGCTCGATGTGTCCGACCGCGCCGACGAGGCCGGCCTCGCGGAATGCATCGACCATGCGGGCACCGGCTTCGACCGAATCCGCGATGGGCTTCTCGACGAGCGCGTGGATCCCGGCGTCCGCCAGCTTCAGCGCGGCATCTTCGTGGAATCGCGTCGGTACCGCCACGACCGCGACGTCGATGCCCGCCGCGATGAGCGCGTCGATGTCGGGGAGCACCTCGAGACCGCCCGCGACGCCGTGGGGGTCTCCGCCGGGATCGGCGATCGCGACGAGCTCGACGCCGTCGAGTTCGCGGAGCACCCGTGCGTGGTGCCGGCCCATCATGCCGACGCCGAGGAGGCCGGCGCGCAGCGCGGCCATCAGGCGCCGGCCCCTGCCACGGCTTCGACGGCGGCGGCGATGCGCTCCAGGTCGCCCTGCGTGAGCGAGGGGTGGACGGGCAGCGATACGGCCTCGAGCGCGGCGCGCTCGGTCTCGGGGAGGTCGAGGCCCGGCGCATACTGCGCGAGCGATGGGAGCCGGTGATTCGGGATCGGGTAGTAGACGCCGCTGCCGACCTGGTGCTCCTCCTTCAGCGCCCTGACGAAGCCATCGCGATCGTCGACCACGCGAATCGTGTACTGGTGGTAGACGTGCACGGCGTCGGGCGCCACGGGCGGTACGACGACGCCCTTCAGGTTGGCGTCGAGGAACGCCGCGTTCTCTTGACGCGCCCGGGTCCAGGCATCCACCTTCGTCAGCTGGACTCGGCCGATCGCGGCGTGGATGTCGGTCATCCGCGCGTTGAACCCGACGATCTCGTTCTGGTACTGGCGCTCCATACCCTGATTGCGCAGCAGGCGGAGTCGTCGTTCGACCTCGGGGTCTCCCGTCGAGACCATTCCGCCCTCGCCCGACGTCATGTTCTTCGTCGGGTAGAGGCTGAACATCGCGAACGCGCCGAACGTTCCGACCCGACGGCCGCCGAGCGACGCCCCGTGCGCCTGCGCGGCGTCCTCGAACAGCTTCAGCCCGCGTCGTTCGGCGAGATCGCCGAGTGCGCCCACGTTCGCCGGGTGCCCGTACAGGTGGACCGGCATGATGCCGACCGTTCGCTCGGTGATGAGCGACTCGACCGACGAGACGTCCAGGCCGAAGTAGTCGGGCTCGATGTCGGCGAACACCGGCGTCGCGCCGGTCAGGGCGACCGAATTGGCGGTCGCGGCGAACGTGAAGGACGGAACGATCACCTCGTCGCCGGGCCCGACGCCAGCGGCGAGCAGGCCGAGGTGCAACCCGGACGTGCCGGAGTTGACGGCCACGGCAGCCCTGCCGTCGAGCAGGACCTCGGAGAACTCGCGCTCGAACGCGGCGACCTCAGGCCCCTGCGCGACCATTCCGGAACGAAGCACGGCATCGACCGCCGCTCGCTCCTCGTCGCCGATGATCGGCTTCGCCGCAGGGATGAACTCTGGACCGCTCACGCGCCCACCTTTCACTACGTAGTTCTGCTCGACGGCACAAGGCACGACCGCCAATCCTACCGTCTCCGAAAACTCGCGCCATCGCGGTCGGATGGCGCCGATGTCAGGCGCGAGAGCCGGCGAGCAGCGCCTCGATCACGCGTTCGGCCGCACGACCGTCGCCGTACGGCTGCGCATCGGTGGGCGCGGGCGCCGGCCGCTGGACGGCGCGCGCGATCTCCTCATGCGTCTCCGCGAGCACGTTCCAGCCGAGCTCGACCGTCTCCACCCACTCGGTCTCCGTCCGAACGGTCGTGCACGGGACGCCCAGCAGGAACGCCTCCTTCTGCAGACCTCCCGAGTCGGTCACCACACCCGCGCTGCGGAGCGCCACCGAGACGAGCTCGGGGTAGCGCAGCGGACGATGGGGCACGAGCGTGCCGGTCGAGAGCTCGATGCCGTGCTCGGCCGCCTTCGCCACGAGGCGCGGGTGCGCCACGATCAGCACCGGCCGGTCGAGGCTGGCGAGGCTCTCGACGATCGATCGGAGGCGATCGGGGTCATCCGTGTTCTCAGCGCGGTGGATCGTCGCGAGGTAGTAGCCGCGCTCCGGAAGTCCCGCCTCCTCCAGGAGCTTCGGGTACTCGTCGGCGACGGCGTCTCGCACGGCCAGCAGGACATCGGTCATGACGTCGCCGACGACCACGCTGCGTTCGGCGAGGCCCTCGGCGGCGAGGTGGTCGAGCGCCACTTGCGTCGGCGCGAGGCAGAGGTCCGCCGCGTGGTCGGTGAGCACGCGATTGTGCTCCTCGGGCATCCGCCGGTTGAACGACCGCAGCCCCGCCTCGAGGTGCGCGACCGGGTAGTGCAGCTTGACGGCGCTGACGGCCGCCGCCAGCGTCGAGTTGGTGTCGCCGTACACGAGAACCCAGTCGGGGTCGTGCTCGCCCAGCACGGCGTCGAGGGCACCGAGCATGGCGCCGGTCTGCACTCCGTGGCTGCCGGACCCCACACCCAGGTGCACCGTCGGCGCGGGGATGCGAAGGTCGTCGAAGAAGACGTCCGACAGCATCGGGTCGTAGTGCTGCCCGGTGTGGACGATGACGTGCTCCACGCCGGCAGACTGGGCGGCCCGGGCGATGGGAGCGAGCTTGACGAACTGCGGGCGGGCGCCGACGACACTGAGAACCTTCACGCATCGATCGTAGACGAGCGCGACTTCCGCGCACGTTCTCGAAAGGGTTCGATTGCTAGTATCACCGTCATGCCCTCGACTCCGCTGCGCCCGCTCATCGTGCTGCCAGCGTTCAACGAGGAGCAGGCGCTCGGGCCATTGCTCGACGAGATCTCGGAGGCCCTTCCCACGATCGACTGCCTCGTCGTCAACGACGGCTCGGGCGACGGGACGGTCGCCGTCGCGCGGGATCGCGGGGTCACGGTGGTCGACCTCCCGTTCAATCTCGGCGTCGGAGGGGCGATGCGAGCCGGCTTCCGCTACGCCCTGCGCAACGGGTACTCGGCGGTCGTGCAGGTCGATGCGGACGGACAGCACGACCCGCGGGACGTGCCACGGCTGGTCGCCGAACTCGAGGACGCCGACATCGTGATCGGTGCCCGATTCGCCGGAACGGGCGAGTACAGCGCCCGCGGCCCCCGGAGATGGGCGATGAAGGTCCTCGCCTCCGTCATCGGGCGCATCTCGGGTACGACGCTCACGGATGCGACGAGCGGTTTCAAGGCCAGCGGCCCGCGCGCGGTCTCGCTGTTCGCGGCGACCTATCCTGCCGAGTACCTCGGTGACACCGTCGAGGCGCTCGTGATCGCGGCGCGCGCCGGACTCCGGATCCGGCAGTCGCCCGTGGCGATGCGCGATCGCCAGGGGGGCGTGCCGTCGCACCATCCGGTCAAGGCCGCGGCGTATCTCGCGAGGGCGAGCATGGCGCTCGTCTTCGCGATGACCCGGCCCCGGGTGCGCCTCACGGGAGCCGGGGTGCCCGAATGAGCACCATGACCTATCTCCTCGGAATCGGTGCGGCCCTGATCGCACTCGCGTCCGTGATCGAACTCCTCCGGCGCCGCCGGCTCCGCGAACGCCACGCGATCTGGTGGATCCTCGCGGCGCTGTTCGCCCTCGTCGGTGCGCTCTTCCCCGCGAGCGTCGCGTGGCTCGCCGGTGTGCTCGGCGTCGGCGTCCCGAGCAACCTCGTCTTCTTCATCTCGATCGTCCTGCTGTTCCTGGTCAATCTCCAGCACAGTGCGGAGCTGACCGATCTCGAGGACAAGACGCGCACGCTCGCCGAGGAGTCCGCGCTGCAGAATGTACGCTTGGAGCGGCTCGAGGAGCGGATCGACCCGAAGCGCGATCTCCCCGACGACCGTTCCTGAGGCGCCGCGGCGTCCGGGACGAGACCCCGCCATGAGCAAGAAGGAGTCCATCGTGGCAACCATCGCGGAGAGCGCAGACGTCTCCCCCGACGCACGCATCGGCGACGACACGAAGATCTGGCACCTCGCACAGGTCCGCGAGGGCGCGGAGATCGGCGAGCGGTGCATCGTGGGCCGCGGCGCGTACATCGGCTCTGGCGTCCGCCTCGGCGATGACTGCAAGATCCAGAACTACGCCCTGGTCTACGAACCGGCGCAGCTCGCAGACGGCGTGTTCATCGGCCCGGCCGCCGTCCTCACGAACGACACCTACCCTCGTGCGATCGCGCCGGACGGATCGATCAAGACCGCATCCGACTGGGAGCCCGTCGGCGTCACGATCGAGCGCGGCGCCTCCATCGGCGCACGTGCCGTCTGCATCGCGCCGGTCACGATCGGAGCATGGGCGACGGTCGCCGCGGGCGCCGTCGTCACGAAGGACGTTCCCGCCTTCGCGCTCGTCGCGGGCGTCCCTGCGCGCCGCATCCGCTGGGTCGGCCGGGCCGGTGTGCCGCTCGAGCAGCTCGGCGACGGGGAATGGGTGTGCCCGCAGACGGGCGCCCGCTACGCCGAGTCGAATGGCGAGCTCCACGAGGTCGTTGCGTGAGTCCCGCAAGGGCTCCCAAGAACCCCGCCGCCCCCCGCGTCGTCCTCGCGACCAGGCTGTACGCGCCAGAGGTCAGTGCCGGGGCGTTCCGGTTGCGGGCCCTCACCCGGTCGCTCATCGATCGTTCGGCGACCGTGCGAGTGCTCACGACCACCCCGCCGCCCACCGCGCCCCGAGGCACCGATGAGGCGTCGCCCGGCCTCGAGATCTCGCGCTTCCCCGCACTCCGCGACGCCGGCGGGAACGTGCGCGGCTACCTCCAGTACCTCAGCTTCGACATCCCCCTGGTGTTCCGGCTGCTCGGGAATCGCTTCGACCTCGCCGTCGCAGAAGCACCACCGACCACCGGCATCATCGTCGCGGCGGTCAGCGCACTGCGGCGCCGCCCGTACGCCTACTACGCCGCCGACATCTGGACCGACGGCGTCGCGGCGATCGGTGCGCCGCGATTCGTCGTCTCCGCCATCCGCTGGCTCGAGGGCGTCACGATGCGTCACGCCTCGACAGTGCTGTCGATCTCGGACGAGGTCACCGACCGGATCGCGCGGTTCGGCGTCCGACCGGACCGGATCGCCACCGTCGGCAACGGCATCGACACCGACGTGTTCGCCCCCGACGGTCCCGCCGCCGACGGCGGCGCACCGTACTTCGTCTACACCGGGACGATGTCGGAGTGGCAGGGGCCGGAGGTGTTCATCCGGGCCCTGCCGCTCGTGCGCGAACACTTCCCCGAGGTCGAGCTCCGGTTCTTCGGTCAGGGCGCTTCCGAGGCGCAGCTGCGCGAGCTCGCGGCCCAGACCGCACCCGACGCCGTCACGTTCGGCGGAGTCGTTCCTCCTGAGCGTTCCGCCGAATGGATCCGCGGAGCGATCGGGGCGCTCGTGAGCATCGTGCCCGGCCTGGGCTACGACTTCGCGCGTCCGACGAAGACGTACGCGGCCGCCGCCTGCGGCACTCCCGTCGTGTTCGCCGGATCCGATGCGAGCAGCGGCGGCATACTCGTCGGGGAGCACGGCCTCGGCGTCCACGCCGCCTTCACCCCCGAAGCCGTCGCGGATGCCATGCTGGCGCTCCTGCGCGGCCACGGCACGGACCGCGCGGCCGCCGAACGGCGCCATCGCGCCGCGTGGGTCGAGCGCAACGCCTCGCTTCACGCGGTCGGGGATTCCGCGGCCGCAGCTGTGCTCGGCGCGCTCGGCTGACGCCCGGTTTCGGCCGCGACCGGTCGAGTAGCATGGACCGTCCCTCAGAAATGGAGCCGAGCACGTGACCTTCGCCCCCTCACGCGACCGGACCTCCACCCGATCGTCCTGCGGCACGTTCGCCGATCACGGTTGCGCAGGCTGAACGCGCGATGTCCTGGTTCGAATTCGCCCCGGTCTTCGCGACCGTCGTCGCGCTCCTCATCGGCATCGGCGCGCCCATCGCCGCCGCGCTCCGGCTCCGCGGCATCGCGTTCGTCGGCGTCGCCATCGGCTCGTCGATCTCATCGATCGGCCTTTCGTCGGTCGTGGCGCCCTGGGTCGGGCTGCCTTGGACGATCGCCCCGCCCCTCATCCTCTCGCTCGTAGTCGCGCTCGTCCTGCTCGTGCTGCGTCGCCGGCTGACGATCGCCCCTGCACGCGGAAGCCGGAACGAATGGGGGCGTCCCTTCCTTGCTCAGTCGATCGCCGTCGTACTGGGCTCCGTGCTCACCCTGCTGTTCATCGCGCCCCAGATCGGCGCCCCGGGCGATCCGGCACAGACCTATGACACCGTCTTCCACCTGAACGCGGTGCAGTGGATCCTCGACACCGGCAACGCCTCGCCGACCGCGATGACGATGACGACGCCTGGGCGGGTCACGAGCTTCTATCCGACGCTGTGGCACGCGATCGTCTCGATCGTCGTCCAGCTGACCGGTGCGTCCATCCCGGTCGCGACGAACGCGGTCGCGCTCGCGGTCGCATCCGTCGTATGGACGGTGGCCTGCGTGTTCCTCGCACGGGTGCTGTTCGGCAGGGCACCGTTCCACGCCCTCCTCGTCGGCGGCCTCAGCGCCGTGTTCGGGGCGTTCCCGGCCATGCTCCTCTGGTTCGGCGTGCTCTACCCGAACCTGCTCGCCGTCGCCGTTCTGTCGATCGCGCTCGCGCTGCTCACGGCGTTGGTCCAGCGGCGGTCCATGCTCGGCATGCGGCCCGTCGCGCTCGCCCTCGCCGCCGCGTGGATCGTCGGCGGGATGACGCTCGCCCACCCGAACGCGCTCTTCAGCCTCTTCGTCCTCACCGTCCCGCTCGTCGTGTACGCGGTCGTCCGCGCCAGCCGGCGGGCCGCGCCGGAGCGCCGGGTCCGCGTCGCGGTGCTCTCGTCCGTCGGGGCGATCGCGCTGTTCGCGGTCGAGGCCGTCGCGTTCGCCCGGACCACGACCATGGACAACGGTTGGATGCCGAGCAGGAACTTCCCGGCGGCGGTTCGCGAGGCCCTGACGAATGGCCCCATCGACCTCGACTACGCCTGGGTCGTGAGCGCGTTCATGCTCATCGGGCTGGTCGTCGCCTGCTGGCGGCCGAGACTGCGCTGGACGGTCGGCGCCTACCTGCTGAGCGTCCTCCTCTACGCCGTGGCGGTCGGCTGGCCGGCGGGCCCGCTCCGCACCGCCATCACGGGCGTCTGGTACAACGATGCCTACCGGCTCGCGGCCCTCACGCCCGTCCTCGCGATCCCGCTCGCGGCCCTCGGCGCCGTGAGCGTCGCCCGATGGCTCGCCCGGGGCGTTCGCCTCGGACGCACGAGCGGCCGGCGCACCCCGCGCCTGCCCGCGCTCGCCACCATGATCGTCGTGACCCTCGTCGCGATCGGCGTGCCGTTCGCGTCGAACGTCGCCGACAGCAGCCCCTATGTCGCCGCGCGGTACCGACTCGACGATCGCAGCGTGATGCTCTCCCGCGATGAGGTGGCCTTCCTCGACCGGATCCCCGAACTCGTGCCCGACGACGCGGTGATCGCCGGCAATCCATGGAACGGGAGTTCGCTGGTGTACGCGTACACGGGCCTCCGGACGCTGTTCCCGCATGTCGGCGGCGCCTACCCCGACGCGTACTGGGCCCTCGCGGAAGGCCTGGCCGATGGGACTCCCGAGGCCTGCGCCGCGGCGCGCGATCTCGGCGTCACGCACGTCCTCGACTTCGGCGACCGATTCATCTTCGGCACGGACGAACGGGCCGAGCAGTATCCCGGGCTGACCGGCATCGACGCCGACGCCGACGGTCTGACGCTCGTCGACGCCGACGGAGAGATCGGGCTCTACGCGGTCGACTGCGACTGACCCGGCGGGGCCGGTTCAGGTCACCCGGACCGCCGTCGGACTCAGTACTTCACGACACCGCCCGTGCTCGTCCAGCGCAGCCGGACCTTCGCGAACTCCTGCTCGAGCACTCCACCGGTCTTCGACACCGTGCTGTTCTTCGGGTAGCCGAAGGCCTCGGTCCCACCGTTCTGGAAGTAGTACTCGCCGATCGGGCGTGCGATCCGGTCGATCCCCGACGACGGCGACCAGATGAGCCATCCCTTCTGGAACTCCTGGCTCAGGCCGCCGCCCGGCTCCTTGCGCTGCGGCGCGACCGGGTAGCCGAGCACGCCGTCGGGGCCGCCGAGCGCGGAATAGGAGGTCGCGATGACCCCGCTCGTCGTCTGGTACCCCGACGCCTCGGACCAGTAGAGCGAGGCGTTCACGAACCGCTGCCCGTAGCCTCCCTTGAACCCGAGGGTGCTCCCGAGGGGATGTCCGAGGGAACCGCTGACTCCGCCACGGCGGAGGTACTCGGTGTTGAGCGTGCTGCGCACGTAATGGATGCTGTACTTCGGCGAGTAGTACAGGCCGCCGCCGGTGAACTGCTGGCTGAGACCGCTGCCCGGCTCCGACTTCTGCGCCGCAGTCGGATAGCCGAGCACACCGCCACCGCCGCCGAGCTTCCAATGCGACGTGCCGAGCACGCCGGTCGTGGTTCCGACGCCCTTCGAGGAGACGTACACCCAGGCTTTGCTGAACCACTGGCCGAATCCGCCGTCGGCGTACGACTTCGTGCTGTCGCGCGGAATGCCGTACTTCCCGGTCAGCCCGCCCGCCTTGACGTAGGCCGCGTTCATCGTGTTGAGGACGTAGTGGATGCCGTACGACGAGGAGTAGTAGAGCAGACCCTTCTGGAAGGTCTGGGTCGTCCATCCGTTCGCCGCGGTCTTCGGCGTCGACACCGGGAACCCGAGGAGGCCCGAAGGTCCCTTCAGCGCCGCATACGACTTCCCGATCGCCCCCCAGCTGCGCACGAAGCCCGTGTCGGGCCCCCAGTACAGCCATCCCTTCTGGAACTGCTGGCCGAGGCCGCTGCCGTAGGTCTTCGTGCTGTCGACGGGTGCGCCGAGCGCCCCGGTGACCCCGCCGGCAAGCGCGTATCCGGCCTGCATCTTCGTCAGGACGTAGTGGACTCCCCCGCTCGGCGAGTAGTACAGCACGCCCTTCTGGAAGGCTTGGCTGACCCATCCGTCGCCCGCGGACTTCTGCGCGGCGATCGGGTAGCCGAGAATGCCCGCCGGGCCCTTGAGCGCCTGGTACGACTTCGCGATGGCGCCGGACACACGATGGATGCTCGTCGTCGGCGACGTGTACAACCAGCCGTACTGGAACTGCTGGCCGAAGCCGCCGTTCGGGCCGGCGATGGCACTGTAGACCGGGAAGCCGAGCACTCCCGACGGGCCCTTCAGCGTGGTGTACGACGTGAGGATCTTGCCGGAGACGATGTGGATCTTCGTCGTCGGCGAGTAATAGAGCGAGCCCTTCTGGAACCGCTGGCTCGACCCTGAGAGCGGTTCGCTCTTCGGGTTCGAGAGCGGGTAGCCGAGCACGCCGGTGGGCCCCTTCAGCGTGATGTACGACCTGCCGACGGTGCCCGCCGTGCGGAAGGCGCCCGTCGTCGAGTGCCAGTAGGCCCATCCGCGCTGGAATTCCTGCCCCGCGCCGCCGTCGGCATAGTGCACGGGCTTGTCCGTCGCCGGCCCCAGGATGCCCGTGGCGCCACCGGTCGAGTTGTAGAGGGAGAGCAGGTTCGGATCGACGGTGTAGCCCCCGGTCGAGCCGAACCAGTCGGTGAACATGCGCCAGAAGTTCCGGTTGCCGTAGCTCGAGCAACCGTCGCCGGTCCCGTACAGGTTCTGCAGCGCCGCGGCATTCGGTCGATACGGCGTGTACAGGTAGAGGCCGGCGGTCGCCTGGTTCTGGATGTAGACCTGCGACGTACCGCACGCGGAGTTCGGGTGCCACTGGATCGTGTTGTACCGGCCGGCCCGGTATGCGCGATCGGGTCGGGCGCGGTACTTCTTGAACTGCCAGGCGGCGTTGTAGAGCTGGTTGAAGAACCCGTAGTAGTTGATGTCGCAGTCGGCCGTATCGGGACAGCCGTAGCCCGTCGCGGACCGGTACTGCCTCGAGGTCGGCCACGTGTCGGTGACGAGCCCCTGCTCCTTCTCGAGCAGGACGAGCAGGCTCTGCGGGTTGATGCCGCATGCGCGTGCCACCTTGTAGATGATGAGCGCGGCGGTCTCGTTCGCCTGACCGGCGTATGCCGAGCAGCCCTCGCTCCGCGCCGGCTGAGACGTCGTCGTCTGCCGATAGCTCTTCAGGCACACGTACCCCGACCGGCAGGTCGGCACCTTCGCGTTGAGGAAGGACTGGATCTGCGCCGCCGTCATCGTGCCGCTGTTGTAGAACACGGCGTCGCTGATGATCATGCCCGGATTGAACGCGGAGCCGACCGCGGCCGTCGCGGGCGCCTCATCGGCGATGCCGTCGGCCGTGGCCAAACCGACGGCCAGAACCAGTGCCGTGACGACCGCGAGCATCCGCCGCTTCAACCCTGTACGCATCTTCCGAACCGTCCCGCCCCCGAACTCCGGTCCCGCCCATGCTATCCATCAGGGCGCTCGAACGGGAGATGCGGGGTTCTCGCGCGCGTCGGACTCACCGACACGACGGCACCGGCGTGCCTGCGCACGGCCGTTCAGTCCGTGCTGCCGCCGCCCGCGATCAGCCGCCGGTAGGCGACCTTGCGCACTCGCTCGGGCACGAACCGGTACACCCCGCGCACGGTCACGTTGCGCAGGTACTCCCAGCGGCTGGTGAACCGGATCCGACGCAGCGCCCGCTGCAGCTCGAGCTCGCTGCGCCACTGCGCGCGTCCACCGCGGCGCGCGTACGCGCCCGCGCCCACGCGGTACATCACGAGGGGCTCCGCCAGGTTCTCGACCGAGGCCCCGGCGTGGATCATCCTCGCGAACAGCCAGTAGTCCTCCATGAGCCCCAGCGGCTGGTAGCCGCCCGCGCGTTCGACCGCGGTGCGCCGGTACATGACGGTGGGGTGGCTGAACGGGTCGTGGAAGCGTGCGTAGCGCGAGATCTCGTCGTGGCCCGTGCGAGGGGTGCGTCGGGCGACGATCGCCCCGCCGTCGTCGAGGAACTCGAACATGCCGGTGCCGACGAGGTCGACGCCGCCCTCGATCACGGGCAGCTGCCGTGCGAACCGCTCGGGCAGCGAGATGTCGTCGGCGTCCATGCGGGCGACGATCTCGTGCTCGCAGAGGCCGAGGCCCGTCTCGAGGGCTCGAGCGAGCCCGACGTTCTCGTCGATGGCGTGGTGCATCACGGGCACCGGGCTCTCGCCGACGACGCGGTGGATCGCGGCCGCGAGGTCGTCGCCGACGGGGCCGTCCTGCACGAGCACGACCTGCGCCGGTCGGGCGGTCTGGTCGCCGACGCTCGAGGTGAAGGCCTTCGCGAAGTGCGCGGCGTCGTCGCCGCGGTACACGGGCATGAGCAGCGAGAAGGGCGTGCTCACGTCGGTTCCACCAGGCGCACCGCGTCGCTCGCGCGGCCGAGCCCGTCGAGCGCCATCGCGTTCGGCCGCGGCCGAGTGCGCGTGCCGTCGCGATAGCCGCGCCGCCAGCCGTCGCGCAGGGTCGTGCGGTCGCTCGACCGTACGACCGTGCGAACCCACCGGCGCACGCTCGAGGCGCCGTAGAGGAGCTTCTCACCCCTCGACAGGCTCGCGGAGCGGCGGAACATCCAGAGCTTGTTGCGCACCTCGTAGTAGAAGCGGGGCCCGGGATCGGCGTCGGTCGCGCCGAGCACCTTCGTCTTGTGCACGACCACGGATGCGGGCACGTGCACGCCCCGGCGGCCGCGCAACGCCCGGGTCGAGTACTCGAAGTCGTCGTTCCAGATGAAGTAGTCGGCGATCGGCAGGCCGACCTCGCGCACGACGTCGGCTCGCACGAGCATCGAGACGAACGAGGTGCTGCGAATCGGGATGCCTCCGCGGCGAGCCGCGGCGATGCGCTCGTCGCGAGCCACGAACGGCTTCTCCCGCGGTGTGTTCATCGGGTGCTCGGTACCGTCGTGCCAGACGACGCGGGAGCCCGCGACGACGAGGTCGGTGCCGTCGACGGCGGCGAGCAGCTCGGCGAGCGACGACGCGGTCGGCACGGTGTCGTCGTCCATGAGCCAGAGCCAGTCGGGTTCGTGGTCGGCGAGGGCGACGGCCATGCCCGCGGCGAATCCCCCGGCCCCGCCCGTGTTGCGCGGCAGCGAGACGAGGTCGACGAGCTCGCCTGCGGCACGAGCCACGTCGGCCGAGTCGTCGGTCGAGGCGTTGTCGACCACGACGACCTTCGCGAGCGCGGCGTGCTGCGTCGCGAGCGCGGCGAGCACCTCGGTCAGGAGGGCTGCGCGGTTGTAGGCGACGACGACGGCGACGACGCGCGGTGGCACAGGTGACGGACTCATCGACTCTCGCTGATCTCGGGATTGCTCCCCACTATCTTGCCCTGTCCCCGACGTCGGACTTTCCACAGCACGGGGCTCTCGCCGGATTCTCGGGTAGCGGCGCGATAGATTGGAGGGTCGCCTGTGACACTCGAAGGAGGGGCATGCCCACGACGCTTCGGATGATCGTCGACCAAGTGGTCGCGCCGGTTCCCGGCGCGCTCGGCCGGTACACCGAGGCGCTGACCGAGTCGCTCATCGCCTCGGCGCCCTCCGGCTGCGAGGTCGAGGGCATCGTCTCGTCATCGCTCCCCGCCGACTACGACCGGCTGCTCGCCCGGTTCCCCGGCCTGTCCGGGCTCTACAAGACGAGCCTCGCGCGACGCGAGCTCGCGGCCGCATGGCAGTTCGGCCTGACCACGTCGCCCGGCGGCGGCATGGTGCACGCGCCCGGTCTCTTCGCACCGCTGCGGCGACACGACCGCTCGACCGGAGACCAGACGGTCGTGACGGTGCACGACCTCCTCGCGTGGACCCACCCCGAGTCGCTCACCGCGACCACGGTCTCGTGGCACAAGGGCATGCTCAAGCGGGCCCGCAAGCACGCCGACGCGGTCGTCGTGCCCACTCATGCGCTCGCCGAGCGGCTCGCGATGGTCGCCGATTTCGGCGACCGCGTCCGGGTCATCGGCACGGCACCGCGGCTCGGCCTGAAGATGCCTCGCGACGCGGCGGACCGGGCCGCCCGGTTCGCACTGCCCCGCGACTACCTCGTGACGAGCGGGTCGCTCGACCCCCGCAGCGGGGTCGTCGACCTGCTCGCGGCGCTCGGCCGTGAGGGCGCCCCCGACGTGCCGCTCGTGGTGCTCGGTCCCGAGAACTGGGGCGAGCTGCACCTCGCGGCGGTCGCCGAAGAGGCCGGCGTCGCGCCCGGGCGGGTACGGGCGCTCGAGCTCGCCGATCCGGCCGACCTGGCGACCGTGCTCTCCGGGGCGACCGCGTACGTCGCGCCGAGCCACGATGAGGGAGCGGGCACGTCCCTCATCGAGGCGTTCCACCTCGGCGTGCCCGTCGTCCACTCCGACACGCCCGCGTACGTCGAGATCTCGGCCGACGCCGGCCGTGCGGTCGAGATCGGCGACGGGGGTGCCGGATACGCCCAGCGGCTCGCCGGCGCGATCGCCGACGTCGTCGGCGACGCGGACCTCGCCGAACGGCTCTCGGTCGCCGGCACCGACCGCGCGCACGCGTTCAGCTGGCGCGACTCCGCCGAGCGCGTCTGGGCGCTGCACGCCGAGATCTGAGCGGCGCGCCCCGAGGCATCCGAGATGCCGGCGGCCGGGCGGAGGCCCGCCCTACTCGGCCGGCTCCTCGGTCGCGGGCGGCACGACCGCGTCGTGCACGAGCTGCCGGATGTACTCGTAATCGGGGTCGGTCGGGTCGATGTCGTTCTCGGGCGTGAGCTCGACGTGACCCATCGGCAGTTCCTTGGTCTTCATGCCGAGGTTCACGAAGTACCCGAGCATCGACTGCGGCACGTCGGTCTTCACCGTGTCGGCGCCGGCCGAAGCGACCTCCTGGAACTTCGCGAGCACGTTCGTCGGCGTGAACTGTCGCAGGATCGCCTCCTGCAGCACGCGCTGGCGCGCCATCCGCTCGTAGTCGCCGCCGGCCACGCCGTAGCGCGCCCGGCCGTACCAGAGCGCGTGGTAGCCGTCGAGATGCTGCTGCCCCGGCTCGATCCAGCCGTCGACCCCGTTGTTGTCCTCGTCGCCGCCGATCGGGATGCGCGTCTCGACGTCGATGTCGACACCGCCGAGCGCGTTGATGAGCGCCTCGAAGCCCTGCATGTCGATGAGCGCGTAGTACTGGATGTCGAGCCCCGTGATGCCCTCGGCCGCGTCGCGCATGCCCTCGATGCCCGGTTCCGACCCCTCGGACACGGCGTTCGGATACATCTCGGGGCTCTTGAGCTCCACCTCGGTGTAGACCGAGTTGAGCTGGCAGACGTCGACCTCGCAGCCGTCGATCGCGCCGTAGCCATCGGGATAGACGTCGGCGAGCGGCGACCCCTCCGAGAACGGGAAGTACTCGAGGTCGCGCGGCAGGCCGATCGTGACGGCCGCGCCGGTCTCGGCGTCGATCGACACGACCGACATGCTGTCGGGGCGCATGCCCTCACGGTCGGGTCCGGAGTCGCCGCCGAGCAGCAGGATGTTGTAGCGGCCGTTCTCGTCGGGCGGCTCGGTGGGGCCGGCGACGAACATCGACGAGATCAGTCCGCTCGCGGTGATCGAGAGGTACGCGCCGTAGGCCGCGCCGCCCGAGAGGAAGACCATGACGAGCGTCGTCAGCCCCGCGATCCAGCCGCGAGCGGAGGGCGCCGTCTTCACGATGCGCACGAGCCGGAGCGTGTCGAGGGTCAACACCACCCAGAGCACGCCGTAGAAGAGGAGCGCGAGCGCGACGAGCCACAGGCTCCACGTCGTCGTGAACAGCGTGAACAGCGCCGAGCGCCAGAAGAACCAGGCGACGAGCGCGAGGATCGCGAGCGCCCAGAGCACGAGGGTGGCGCCGAGCCCGAAGCGGCCGAGTCGACGATTGCCCGCGAGCACCTGCGGTGCGCCCGGGATGAGGAAGTTGAGGACGACGAGCCACCAGCCGCGGCGGGTCATCACGGTGCGCGACGCGACATCCGGGTACCGGATGGGGCTTGCTGCCACGCTCATCGCGTCTGCTTCAGCCGTTCGTTCTTCTGCTCGACGAGCGCCGCGAGGTCGCGGGCGTAGGTGTCGAGGGCCGCTCGCAGGGCGGGGTCGGACGCGCCGAGCACGCGCACGGCGTAGAGGCCGGCGTTCTTGGCCCCGCCGATCGCCATGGTCGCGACGGGGATGCCTCCTGGCATCTGCACGATCGACAGCAGCGAGTCGAGGCCGTCGAGCTTCGCCAGCGGCACGGGCACCCCGATGACCGGCAGCGTCGTGACCGAGGCGAGCATGCCCGGCAGGTGAGCTGCGCCGCCTGCGCCGGCGATGATGACCTTGAGGCCGCGCGCGGCCGCCTGCTTGCCGTAGTCGATCATCTTCTCGGGCGTGCGGTGCGCCGAGACGACCTCGACCTCGTGGGCGATGCCGAACTCGTCGAGCACGGCGGAGGCGTCGCGCATGACGCTCCAGTCGGAGTCCGACCCCATCACGACGCCGACGAGCGGGCTGGTGTTCGTCTCAGTCACTTGATCGAGTGTACGGCCGGGCGCTGGGAGAACCCCGCAACGCCCCACCGCGGGTCGACGTCAGTCCTGGAAGAATGCCGCCGCCGCCCGCGCCTCGTAGACGACGGCGTCGAGGTCGTCGCCCGTCGCGGTGACGTGGCCGATCTTGCGGCCGGGGCGCGGCGCCTTGCCGTAGTTGTGCACCTTCACCGTCGGGTGCCCTGCGAGCGCCTCGGCGTAGCGGTCGGTGAGCGAGCCCTCGGCGGGACCTCCGAGCACGTTGACCATGACCGACCACTCGTCGCGGGTGCCGGTGGCACCGAGCGGCAGGTCGAGCACCGCGCGCAGGTGCTGCTCGAACTGTCCGGTCGTCGCCCCGTCCATCGACCAGTGCCCGCTGTTGTGCGGGCGCATCGCGAGCTCGTTCACGAGGATGCGGTCGTCGGTCGTCTCGAAGAGCTCGACGGCGAGCACGCCCGTGACGCCGAGTCCCTCGGCGATCGTGACGGCCACGTCGGCCGCGACCTCCGCGAGCCGCCCGGCCGAGCGCGGCGCGGGGGCGATCACCTCGCTGCAGACCCCGCCGACCTGGACGGTCTCGACCACGGGCCAGGCCGCGATCTCACCGCTCGGCCGCCTCGCGACGAGCTGTGCGAGCTCGCGGCGGAAGTCGACGAGCTCCTCGACGAGGAGCGCACCCTGCCGGCCGTCCTCGACGATGGTGGAGAACCACTCGGCGACCTCGCCGGCACTGCGCACGACCTTGACGCCCTTGCCGTCGTAGCCGCCCCGCGGCGTCTTCACGACGGCGGCGCCGCCGTGGTCGGCGATGAACGCGTCGAGCTCGTCGGCCGTCTCGATGCGCGCCCAGTCGGGCACCGGGAGGCCCAGCTCGGAGAGCCGCTCGCGCATGAGCAGCTTGTCCTGCGCGAAGCGCAGCGCGTCGGGGCCGGGGCGCACCGGGACACCGGCGTCGACCATCGCGCGGAGCACGTCCTGCGGCACATGCTCGTGGTCGAACGTGATCACGTCGACCTCGCTCGCGAACTCGAGCACGGTGGCCGTGTCGGTGTAGTCGCCGACCCGGTCGGCGGCGAGCTCGGCCGACATGCCCTCCTGCTCGGCGAGCACCCGGAGTTCGACGCCGAGCTCGATCGCCGCGGGAATCATCATTCGGGCCAGCTGTCCGCCGCCGATCACACCGACCCGCACTCCGTGCACCCCTGTTCTCATCGCAGTGGCGCCCGGCCGACGCCCAGTTCAGTCTACGGGTCGGGGAATATGATGTGGCGGTGTCCACCGTCGCGCCCGATCGCCCCGCAGGGCTCGCCGCACGCGCCTGGCACGGCCTGCTCGCCTACGCGCTGAAGTTCGGCGTCGTCGGCCTCATCGGGCTCGTGATCGACGTGGCGCTCTTCAACGCGCTGCGCCTCGGCATGTTCGGGGCCGACGGCTGGGCGCAGTCGGCGATCGGCGCGAAGACGATCTCGACGAGCGTCGCGATCGTCTTCAACTGGCTCGGCAACCGGTACTGGACGTTCCGCAAGCACCGGCGGCGCAACTACCTCCGCGAGTTCGCCGAGTACGTGGTCGTGTCGCTCGGCGGCATGGCGATCTCGCTCGCGTGCCTCTGGATCAGCCACCACGCCCTCGGGCTCACGAACCTCGTGGCCGACAACGTCTCGTCCAACGTCATCGGCCTCGGCCTCGGCACTGCGTTCCGCTTCGTGCTGTACCGGTACTGGGTCTACGGGCACCACCGCTCCGACGGGCTCTCGCAGGTCGATCGCGTCGAAGAGGCGCAGCGCGCCATCTTCGAGGAGCCGACGTCGCAGGAGCCCGCCGAGGAGGTCTCGGGGCACCGGCCGGACGAGAGCGGGACGTCGCAGGACCGCGCCCCCGAGACCGGTCAGACCACGTCGTCGCCGGCGGGCAGGAACCAGGGCGGGTAGACCGCGACGCGGGCGCGCACGCCGACGGCGGCGAGCGCCGACCGCACGCGGTCGCGCACCTTCTCGTTGGCGACGGCGATGAGGGCGATCCGCTCGAGGGGCACGTCGCCGCGGACGAGGAGCTCGGCCGTCGCGAGGCGTGCCGTCTCGTCGTCGTGCGCGAGCCGGCGGAGCAGTCGCTCGACGTCGGCCCACTCCACCACGACCTGCGCGCCGGGGAGCGACGCGTCGGTCGCACTGGCGGCGATCGTTCCGGAGGCGGTGAGCGCCCCGCGGGCCGCGGCGACCGAGCCGACCAGCAGCACGTGGTCGGCCGCTGGTCGCTCGACGGCGTCGGCGCGGAGGCGAGGATCGGGCGTCCCGGTGCGCACGGCGTCCCACACATGGGCGTCGGGGGTGAGCAGGAACGGCACGTAGTCGGCGAGCACGGCGTCCGTGCCGGGTACCTCGGCGGTACGACGGTACTCGCGGACCGCCGGGGCGGCGATGTCGACGACCGGGTTCGCTCCGCCGGAATCGGGCACGATCGCGCCCGAACCGAGGATCTTCGCGAGGTTGTCGAGATGGGTCACGTGGTAGATGCGCATCGTGCCGACCTCGAGCGGCGGCGCCGTGAGCGGGCGTGCCGACGAGGAGGGACGGCTCGACGGCCGTGACGCCTCGGCCGTCGCCGTCCGGGTCGAGTGCGTCGCCGTGCGCGCGTTCTCACGCGTCGATCCGCGTACCGGCGACGTCGTCGTCGCCGTCGGCTCGGGCTGCTTCGGGGGGAAGCAGGTGGCGCAGAGCCCTTCGTCGAAACCGTGGATGCATTCGTCGGCCAATTGGAACCCTTCATCGTGCGGCTCGCTCGGGTGCGCGAGAGCCGCCCGACAACATTACGCGCTCAGCGGCCGCCCCACGCCACGGTGTCGCCGTCGAG
The DNA here is from genome assembly GCF_053618155.1 of Agromyces sp. NPDC055658. Taxonomy (NCBI): domain Bacteria; kingdom Bacillati; phylum Actinomycetota; class Actinomycetes; order Micrococcales; family Microbacteriaceae; genus Agromyces; species Agromyces sp. NPDC055658. Next base: position 118,083 of record NZ_JBSHHD010000005.1, read on the forward strand.
TACGCCGGGCATGACCTGGGCGCCGCCGAACGGAGTCCGGTGGGCGTCCTCCATGAGCTCGTGGAGCGCGGACTGCACGAGCTGCGGCTTCGGCAGGTCGCGCAGCACGACGGGCGCCTCGTGTCCGACGTCGATGCGCACGTCGCCTGAGCCGAACATGCTCTGGCCAGGGGTCTTCCGCACGGTGACCTCCCGCACACGGGCGTGCGCGATCTCGTTGCGCACCCGCACGAAGACCCCGCGTCGCATGATGATGCGCCGGGTCGTGATCGTGGTCCGGCCGGTGAGCCAGGCGAGGTACGGCAGCAGGCAGCCGAGCACGATGACGAGGAGCGCGCCGGCGCCGATCGCGAGCAGCTGCCACGACTCGTCGACGAGGCCGACCGCATAGCCCGAGGCCGCCGAGACCGCGATGAGCAGCAGCACGGGGAGGATCAGCACGCGCGCGTGGCGACGCAGCCGTGCCACGACCCGCTCGGGCGGGACGGTCGGCGCGGCCGTCACCGGCGCGTCGGCTCTCGTCATACGCCCATTAATAGCGCAGGTGGGTCACGTCGCCCGCGGCGACAGACCACGGCTCACCGTTCTCGCGGTCGATCACGACGAGCCGGCCGTCGGCGTCGAGCCGTTCGGCCAGGCCGAGCAGCTCGCGATCGCCGGGCAGCTCGACCCGCACCTCGGCGCCGATCGTGCCGCACAGCGCCGTCACCCTGCGGTCGATGCCGGCGACGGCCGCGTCGGCGCCGGCACGGCAGAAGTCGTCGAACATCGCGAGGAACCGCCCGAGGTAGTCGGCGAGCACGGCGTCGCCGTCGGGGCGCACGCCCGTCGCCAGGAGGAGCGAGGTCGACGTGAGCGTCGGCAGGTCGTGCTCGTCGAGGGTCAGGTTGAGCCCGGCGCCGACGACGACGGCGGGCGGCTCGTCGGCGACGCCCTGCACGAGTTCCGACAGGATGCCGCAGATCTTGTAGTCCGAGACGAGCACGTCGTTCGGCCACTTCAACTCGACCGACACGCCCCCCGAGCGGTCGTCGGCGTCGTACTCGGGGTCGCTCGCGGCGACGACGGATTCGGCGGCGTCGACCGCCGCGCGCACGGCCTCGGTCATCGCCGCCCCCGCCATGAGCGGGATCCAGCCGAACGCGTCGGGCGGGAACACGCGGCCGCCGGGCAGCTCCGGCCTGAGCAGGAGCGAGATCGCGAGCGTCTTGCCCGTGGGGGCGAGCCACGTGCGGCCGAGACGGCCGCGGCCCCTCGTCTGGTTGTCGGTGACGATGACCGAGCCGTGCGGCCAGGCCGCGGCATCCTCGCCCGTGGCCGCCGCGCGCAGCTCGTCGTTCGTCGACCCCGCCTCGTCGAGGAATTCGAAGCGCGGCACCGCCGCGCGCGATCGCTCCCATCCCATGACACACACCCTAGCCACGCGGCGACCTCGTTCCCTTCGACAAGGTCAGGGGGCGAGGTTGTGGAAAACCTCAACGAAGTCGCCCGGATGCTCGCCGGTAGAGTGAACGACGTGACCGAAGCGACTGACGGCCCCGACCTCTCCACGACCGCCGGCAAGCTGGCCGACCTCAAGCTGCGCTACCACGAAGCGGTGACCGCGTCGGGCGAGGCGGCGATCGAGAAGCAGCACGCCAAGGGCAAGATGACCGCGCGCGAGCGCATCGCCGAGCTCCTCGACCCGGGCTCGTTCGTCGAGTTCGACGAGTTCGTGCGCCACCGCACCCACGCCTTCGGCATGGACGCGAAGCGGCCCTACGGCGACTCGGTCGTCATCGGCACCGGCACCATCCACGGCCGCCAGGTCGCGGTGTACTCGCAGGACTTCACGATCTTCGGCGGCTCGCTCGGCGAGGTCGCCGGCGAGAAGATCATCAAGATCATGGAGCACGCCATCAAGGTGGGCGTGCCGATCATCGGCATCCTCGACTCGGGCGGCGCGCGCATCCAAGAGGGCGTGGTCGCACTCGGCAAGTACGGCGAGATCTTCCGCCGCAACACGCAGGCGTCCGGCGTCATCCCCCAGATCTCGATCATCTGCGGCCCCGCCGCGGGCGGCGCGGTCTACTCCCCCGCGCTCACCGACTTCGTGATCATGGTCGACAAGACGAGCCAGATGTTCGTCACGGGCCCCGACGTCATCAAGACGGTGACCGGCGAGGACGTCGGCATGGAGGAGCTGGGCGGCGCGCTCACGCACAACACGGTCTCGGGCGTCGCGCACTACCTCGCGAGCGACGAGTCCGACGCGCTCGACTACGCGCGCACGCTCGTCTCGTTCCTGCCCGACAACAACATGACCGACGCGCCCGTCTACGACTCCGAGGTCGAGCTCGAGATCACCGACGACGACAAGCGGCTGAACACGATCATCCCCGACTCGCCCAACCAGCCGTACGACATGCACGCGGTCATCGAAGGGGTCGTCGACCACGGCGACTTCCTCGAGGTGCAGCCGCTCTACGCGCCGAACATCGTCGTCGGCTTCGCCCGCGTCGAGGGCCGCACCGTCGGCATCATCGCGAACCAGCCCTCGCAGATGGCCGGCACGCTCAACATCGCCGCGGGCGAGAAGGCGTCGCGCTTCGTCAGGTTCTGCGACGCGTTCTCGATCCCGATCCTCACCCTCGTCGACGTGCCCGGCTACCTGCCGGGCACCGACCAGGAGTGGACCGGGGTCATCCGCCGCGGTGCGAAGCTGCTCTACGCCTACGCCGAGGCGACCGTGCCGCTCGTGACCGTCATCACCCGCAAGGCCTACGGCGGCGCCTACATCGTCATGGGCTCGAAGCAGCTCGGCGCCGACATCAACCTCGCGTGGCCGACGGCCGAGATCGCGGTGATGGGCGGCCAGGGGGCTGTCAACATCCTCTATCGCGGTGAGATCAAGCGCGCCGAGGAGGCCGGCGAAGACGTGGCGGCGGTGCGCACGAAGCTCGCGAACGAGTACACGTACAACGTGGCCTCGCCGTTCCTCGCCGCCGAGCGCGGTGAGCTCGACGGCGTCATCGAGCCCGCTGCCACCCGCGTCGCCGTCGTGAAGGCGCTGCGCGCCCTGCGCACGAAGCGCGCGAGCCTCCCGTCGAAGAAGCACGGGAACATCCCGCTGTAGGGGGCCGGCCATGAACGATCACGATTCGGATGCCTCGGCCGGAGCCGTCGCAGACCGCCAGGCCGACCCTCGGGCGGCCGACCTCCGCATCCTCACGCCCGTGAGCGACGAGGAGGCGGCAGCCGTGACCGCGGTGCTGCTCTCGGCCGTCGACGCCGAGGCCGCCGGCGACGCTTCGGCCGCCGAGGCCGAACCCGGTCGCCACCCCTGGGTGCGATCGAGCCGCGCCTTCCGCAGCCCGGTCGAGGTCGGCCCCGGCCGATGGGTTCGCTCGGCGCGCTGAGCGCGCGTGTCCCCCGATACGCGAGGACGGCCCGAACCCGTCTCGCGCCGGGGGGCGCACGATGCCGTCGTCTCGTGTACCTCGCAGGGGGGACCGGGGTGTCCCCCGAAATGCTGACTGGTATCGGGCTTGCGGATCGGGAAGTATTGATTCTGCAGGCTCCACTGGAGCCGCCACAGTCATCGGTCGGGTAACCGATGACCTGTTGGGGGCGAGCCAGGGCGATATTCGGGTTGTCGCCGTGGCTCGGGCTTGAGGGGGACCGATCGAGGATCGGTCCCCCTCCTTCATTCCCGCGGGATCTCGAGCCAGAGCTCGACGTCGAGGTCGTCGGTGTCCCCCATGCCGGCTTCGGACTCACCGCTCTCGACCAGGCCGACGACCGTCACGGCGGTGGGCGAGCCCTCCGCCGCGGTCCGCGCGATGATCCGATCGGCCTGCGAGCCGGCGATCGCCTCCGCCAGCTGCGAGAGCACGCGGTCGCGGGCGGACTCGTCGAGGTCGTCGATGCCGCCCTCGTCGAGGAGCGTCACGTCGATGCCTCGCTGGCGCGCCCGGTGCACCTCGACGCGAACGGCGTCGGTGAGCAGCATCCGACCCCTGATCTCGTCTCGCACCGTCGCCTCGAGCAGGCGGCACTCGGCACGCTGGGCCTCGTCGAGCCGGCCGTCGAGGTCGGAGATGCGGCGCAGCATCGGGGCGGCGACGCGGTTCGTGTGCGCCAGCCGCATGCGGCCCTCGAACAGGTGCGCGTCCTGCGCCGCCTGCCAGGCGGCGGCCTCGCGCTCGGCCTGCGCGTACCGGCGGGTCTCGCGGCCCGCGCTCGTGAGCGCGCTCGTGAGCATGTGGGCGATCGCCACCCACACGATGCTGCCGATCACGCCGAGCGAGCCCAGTGCCAACGGTCCCGCCCAGATGACGGTCTGCACGGCGAGCGCGCCGACGCCGAGCCAGGCCGTGACGAGCCGGCGACGCGCCGCGGCGATGGTCATGAGGGTGCCGACCGCAGCGACGTACCAGGTCGCGTAGCCGTTGTCGGCGGACGGATCGAGCTGGCCGGTGACGAGCACCGGCACGACGATGCTCACGGCGAGGTCGAAGGCGGCCAGCCAGTCGGGCATGCGGATGCGACGTGTCGGCCAGAGGCTCATGGTCGTCGCCGCCGCGTAGAGCACGAGCGCGGCGGCCGCGGGCCACGGCGACGCAGGCACGCCGATCGAGTAGATGCCGAGGACGACGTGGTAGGCCGAGAAGAGCGCGCCGAGCACGAGCAGGAGCCAGCGCGGGATCGTGATCACGTGTCGGCCCCCTCGCCGTCCTCGGCCGGCCCGCCCAGCCGGCCCGTCTCCGTCCGCGGCGCGTGCCCGGCCCCCGCCGGCCATGCCAGCGTCACGTTCGTGCCGTGGCCGGGCCGTGAGTCGATGTCGGCGCTGCCGCCGACGTTCGACATCCGCTCCTCGATCGAGACCCGGAGGCCCAGCCGCACGGGCGGCACCGCCGCGATGTCGAACCCGACGCCGTTGTCGGAGATCTCGATGACGCAGCCGCCCGCCCGAACTCCTCGGATGCGGATGTCGCGACGGACCCGGCGGCCCGGCTCACCGGCGTGCTGCAGGCTGTTGACCATCGCCTGCACCGAGGCGGTGTAGAGCGCATCGATCGCCTCGACCGGCAACTCGACGCCCGCCGCGTTGACGACGCGCACCGTGAACGGCGTCGAGAACGTCGTGAGGGCGGCGCGCAGGCGACGCACGAGCACGGCGAGCCCGACCCGGTCGAGCGCCCGTGGTCCGGTCGCACCCGCCTCGTCGAGCCGGTGCAGCGCGTCGCGCGCCATCCTCGCGGCGAGCTGCTGCTCGCCCGGCGTGGTCGCCGCGGCGGCCGACAGCAGCGTCGTGAGCACGCTGTCGTGCACGAGGGCGTCGACCTTGATCCGCTCCGTCTCGGTGGCGTGCTGCCTGGCGGCGACGTCGTATCGCTCGAGCGCCGCCTCCTGCGCGTTGTCGACCGACTCGGCGGCCTCGCGGAGCATCGTGATGATCGCGAGCACCACGACGCCGAGCACCATCGCGTAGACCGCGTCGAGCACGGCGAGCAGCGGTGGCGCCCCGCCGCCGGACGGCGTGGCGCGGATCACCCCGTAGATCGCCGGCACGACGAACGTGTACGCGGCCGCCCAGACCGGCGGCAGGGCGACGACGGCGGCGGTCGTCGCGACGGTGCAGAGGTAGTAGAGCCATGGGGTCGATCCGTCGAGCGCCTCGGTGTCGGTGACGAGCAACGGCCAGACGATGAGCGCGACCGCGTAGAGCCCGGCGAAGACGAGGCACGCGACCCGCACGGCCGACTTCATGACGGTCGCCACGGCGAGCGCGGCGATCGCCCCGTAGAGCCCCGCCATGAGCGCGGCCCCTGAGCCCCGCCCGAGCGCATCGGCCTGCGCGAGCGCGAGCGGCACCGTCTGCGCGCCGAACACGAGGCCGAACAGCCCGAGCGCCCGGGAGACGATCGTCTCGACCTGGGCCCGGGTCACGGTGGCACGGCGCCGCGCGAGGCGGGGCACCCGCCATTCAGGCGCGGGCATCTCCGCCGTCGGAGTCGAGCCCTGGCAGGATGCCGTCTTCGACCGCCCGACGCAGCAGGTCGACCTTCGTGGGGGCGGGCCGCCCGACCTCGACGTACTTCGCACGGATGCGGTCGAGGTATTCACGGGCGGTGGAGTGCGCGATGCCGAGCTGGATCGCGACCGCCTTGAGGGGCAGCCCCGAGGCGTAGAGGTGCAGCACGTCGCGTTCGCGCCGGCCGAGCTGCGCCTTCGCGAAGTCGCGATCGGCCTCGATCGCGCTCGCCCACTCGACGTTGTTCAGCACGCCGCCGCCGGCGACCGTCGCGATCGCGGCGATGACCGCGGACATCGGAGAGGCCTTCGGGATGACGCCCGCGGCACCGGCGGCGAGGGACTCGCGCACGGCCGCGACGCGGTCGGCGATACTGTGCACGAGCACGGCGCTGCCGGTGCGGAGGACGGCCCGCACGTTCTCGGTCACGGTCGTGCCGTCGCCGAGCGAGAGGTCGAGCACCACGACGTCGCACGGACGCCCGTCGATGACGGGGATCAGGCTCGCGACGTCGGCCGTGTCGGCCACCACGACGTACCCGGCGGACTCGCAGGCGGCCCGGAGGCCGAGCCGCACGGCCTCGTGGTCGTCGACGATCGCCACGGTCGCCGGATGCGCGCCGTCTGCCACGAGGTCCCCCTTCTCGTCGGTTGCGGGCTCGAGTACACGATAGCGCTCGAGCGGCCCGCCGGCCGCGTCGCGGCGTGCGGCCCCGCGCTACTCGTGCACCGTCAGCCGGGCCACCGCCTCGACGTGATGGGTGTTGGGGAAGAGGTCGAACGCGCGAAGCTCGTCGAGCTCATAGCCGTGCTCGCGCAGGAGCCCGATGTCGCGGGCGAGCGCGACCGGGTCGCAGGCGACGTAGACGAGCTGGCGCGGACGGAGCTCGGCGAGCCGGTCGACGACCTGCCGCCCCGCGCCCGACCGCGGCGGATCGAGCACCACCGTGGCGGCGCGCAGGCGGTCGCGCTCGGTGCGCCCCGCGCTCGCGGCGAGCTCGTCGAGGTAGCGGTCGACGCGCCCCGTCAGCGCCCGTGCGCCGAACCAGTCCGCGAGGTTGGCGCCGGCGTGCTCGGTCGCGCGGGCGTCGGACTCGACGCTCGTGATCCGCACCGTCTCGCCGAAGCGGTCTCCGACGGCGGCCGCGAGCAGGCCAACGCCGCCGTAGAGGTCGTGGTTCGCGGCGCGGGGGTCGAACAGGTCGGCGTCGACGAGCTGCTGCACTGCCGCGGTCAGGGTGGCGGCGGCGGCGCGGTGCACCTGCCAGAAGCCGCCCCGGTCGAGCCCGAAGACACGATCCCCGACCTGCTCCTCGACGCGCTGGCGGCGTCCGCCCCGCGTCGTCTCGCCGGTGTCGACGACGACCCACGGGTTTCCGACCGAGGGGGCGACGAGGTCGACGGCATGCGCCCCGGCGAAACGCTCGTCGAGGGGCGCGAGAGGGGCCAGTTCGGGCACGGCGAGCGGGACGGACGCGACGGGCACCACCCGGTGGCTCCGAGCGGCGTACGGGCCGACTCGGCCCTCGGCGTCGACCTGCAGTCGCAGTCGCGTGCGCCAGCCCGTGCCGAGCTCGGCATCGGCCCCCGGCGCGAGTGCGGGGTCGACCGCCTCGACCTCGACGGCCCGTTCGATCCCGCCGAACCGCGCGAGGGCGTCGACGAGCACCTCGGCCTTCAGCGCACGCTGGCGCGCCATGGCGATGTGGCCGAATTCGGCGCCGCCCGCGCGGCGCTCGGGGGCGCGGTCGACGCCCGCCTCGGCCCACGGGTGCTCGCGGCGGTCGGCCGAGGCGTCGAGCACCTCGAGGGTGTCGGCGCGCCAGAAGCTCGCCTTGCCGCTGTCGCTCACACGGGCGCGGACGCGCTCGCCCGGGATGGCGTCGGCGACGAACACGACCCGACCCTCATGCCGTGCGACGGCGACACCGCCGTGGGCGATGCGCTCGACGTCGAGCTCGAGCACCGGCCCGTCGAGCCGGGGCTCGGCGGGGGCCGGGCGGGGCGTGCGGGGCGCAGTCGTGCCGGTTCCCGCCGGGCGGCGGCGCGAGCGGTCGGTGCGTCGACGATCGGGATTCACCATGCGTCGAGCATTCCACAGCAGCCTGACCGCGGGCAGGATGGGAGGATGCGCCTCTACCTCGCCTCGACGTCGCCCGCCCGCCTGCAGACCCTGCGTGCGGCGGGCATCGAGCCGATCGCGGTGCCGCCCGGCGTCGACGAGGAGGCCGCCGTCGCGGCGCACGAGGCCGACCACGGGCCGCTCGCCGCGCGCGACATGGTGCAGCTCCTCGCCCGCGCGAAGGCCGAGGCCCTCGTGGGCGCCGAGCCCGGCGGCGAGCCGATCGACGGACTCATCCTCGGCGGGGACTCGGCGTTCCTCACGAGCGGCGCGATCCACGGCAAGCCGCACACGCCCGAGGTCGCCAAGGCGCGCTGGCTCGCCCAGAACGGCGGGCACGGCGACCTCTGGTCGGGGCACTGGCTCATCGACCACCGCGACGGCCGGGTGAACGGCGCGGTCGGGCGCCCCGATGTCGCGACCGTGCGGTTCGCGGCCCTCGACGAGGCCGAGATCGACGCGTACATCGCGTCGGGTGAGCCGCTCCTCGTCGCGGGCGCGTTCACGGTCGACTCGCTCGGCGGGCCGTTCATCCGACGGGTCGAGGGCGATCCGTCGACGGTCGTGGGCCTCTCGTTGTCGACCCTGCGCGACCTCGTCCGCGAACTCGGCGTCGACTGGACCTCGCTGTGGAACCGCGCGGGCTGATCGCGCGATTGTCGACTGCCGCAAGAGACATCCATTCATTTTGTGGAGGTCGCCCAAAGGTGTGACGTGCCCGCGCAATAGGCTTGGGGATTATGCCGCGCATCACCAAGGTCCTCATCGCCAACCGTGGAGAGATCGCCGTCCGCGTCATCCGCGCCGCTCGCGACGCCGGCCTCGGCTCGGTCGCCGTGTACGCCGACCAGGACCGCGACGCCCGCCACGTGAAGCTCGCCGACGAGGCGTACGCCCTCGACGGCACCACGAGCGCCGACACGTACCTGGTCATCGACAAGATCCTCTCGGTCGCGCGGCGCTCGGGCGCCGACGCCGTGCACCCGGGCTACGGCTTCCTCGCCGAGAACCCCGACTTCGCCCGCGCCGTCATCGAGGCGGGCCTCATCTGGATCGGGCCGTCGCCCGAGGCGATCGAGCGGCTGGGCGACAAGGTCTCGGCGCGGCACGTCGCCGAGAAGGTGGGCGCACCGCTCGCGCCCGGCACGCTCAACCCAGTGGCTGACGCCTCGGAGGTGCTCGACTTCGTCGACGTGCACGGTCTCCCCGTCGCGATCAAGGCGGCGTTCGGCGGCGGCGGTCGCGGCCTCAAGGTCGCCCGCGAACGCGACGAGGTCGCCGAGCTCTTCGAGTCGGCCACCCGCGAGGCCGTCGCGGCGTTCGGCCGCGGCGAGTGCTTCGTCGAGAAGTACCTCGACAAGCCGCGCCACGTCGAGACCCAGTGCCTCGCCGACCAGCACGGCAACGTCGTGGTCGTGTCGACCCGCGACTGCTCGCTGCAGCGCCGCCACCAGAAGCTCGTCGAAGAGGCGCCCGCGCCCTTCCTCACCGACGCCCAGGTCGAGGCCCTCTACAGCGCCTCGAAGGCCATCCTCAAGGAGGTCGGCTACGTCGGCGCGGGCACCTGCGAGTTCCTCATCGGCCAGGACGGCACGGTCTCGTTCCTCGAGGTGAACACCCGCCTGCAGGTCGAGCACCCCGTCTCCGAGGAGGTCACCGGGCTCGACCTCGTGCGCGAGCAGTTCCGCCTCGCCGAGGGCGGCGTGCTCGACTACCCCGACCCCGTGACCCAGGGGCACTCGATCGAGTTCCGCATCAACGGCGAAGACCCCGGTCGCGGCTTCCTCCCCGCTCCCGGCCCGATCCACCAGCTCCGCTTCCCCGGCGGGCCCGGCGTGCGCGTCGACTCGGGCGTCACGAGCGGCGACGAGATCTCGGGGGCGTTCGACTCGCTGCTCGCGAAGCTCATCGTCACCGGACGCGATCGCAAGGACGCGCTCGAGCGTGCACGACGCGCCCTCGACGAGTTCGAGGTCGCGGGGCTCCCGACGGTGCTGCCCTTCCACCGCGACATCGTCGACAACCCCGCCTTCGCGCCGGCCGGCGACGAGCCCTTCTCGGTCTACACCCGCTGGATCGAGACCGAGTACGACAACCGCCTCGAACCGTGGTCGGGCGAGCTCGAAGAGACGAGCGGCCCCGCCGCGCGTTCGAACGTCGTCGTCGAGGTCGCCGGTCGTCGCATCGAGGTCAGCCTGCCGAAGCGACTCGCCGGCGGGGCATCCCTCTCGCACACCGCCGGCGCCGCGCCGCGCCGCCGGAGCGGTTCGCACACCGTCGACACGGGCACCGGCAATGCCGTGAAGGCGCCCATGCAGGCCACCGTCGTGAAGGTCGCCGTCGCCGAGGGCGACAAGGTCGTCAAGGGCGACCTCGTGCTCGTGCTCGAGGCGATGAAGATGGAGCAGCCGATCGTCGCCCATAAGGACGGCGTCATCGGCGGCATCAACGCCGAGCCCGGCGCGACCGTGTCGAGCGGGCACCTGCTGCTCTCGATCGCCGACGCCTGATCCCCGCGGACGAACGGGATGCCGCGAGCTCATCGCTCGCGGC
>NZ_JBSHHD010000006.1:0-48670 GCF_053618155.1 Agromyces sp. NPDC055658
CGGCGCCGGGCACCCCGTCCGCGGGTTCAGGCCCGGCCGGAGCGCCGCCGCACGACGAACAGCATGCCGAGGCCGAGCAGGAGCACCCCGCCGCCCAGGACGAGCGGCCCGATCAGGTCGACGCCGGTCGAGGCGATCGCTCCCGGCTTCGTTCCGGGCGTCGGTGCGGGTGACGACTCGTACGTGAAGCCGGCGGGCAGACTCGCCTCGCCGCACTCCTCGGTGCCGACGACCGTGACGTCGACGACGCCGGTACCGGCAGGAGCCACCGCGACGATCGTGCCGTCGTCGATCACCTCGAACGAGGTCGCCGGTGCGTCACCGAACAGCACCTCGGTCGCGTCGGTGAAGCACTGACCGGAGATGGTCACCTCTGTGCCGCCCGCCTCAGGTCCGTTCGGCGGATCGACGTCGTCGATCACCGTCGGCACGTAGGTGAACGCGAGTGCGTTGCTCTCGCTCCCGGGCGTCGTCACCACCACGTCGACCTCACCGGCCGTGTGGGCCGGGGTCTCGAAGGTGATCTCGGTGTCGCTCACCTGGGTGAACGGTACCGGCAGCCCGTCGACCGTCACCTCCGAGGCATCCCCCAGGTCGGTGCCCGTGATCGTGACGAGCGTGCCGCCCGCGGTCGGACCCTGCTCGGGCGTGAGGCTCGTCAGGCTCGGCACCGCGTAGTACGTGAACGGCAATGCGTTGCTCGGCCCACCCGCCGTGACGACGACCACGTTCACCTCGCCCGCCGCGTGCGCCGGGGTCTCGAACGTGATCTCCGTCGGGCTCACCTGCGTGAACGGCACCGACACCCCATCGACCGTCACCGCCGTCGCCCCACCGAGATCGGTACCCGTGATCGTCACCGGCGTACCACCGGCCACCGGACCCGCATCCGGATCGAGATCGGTCAGCACCGGCGCCGGCACGTACGTGAACGGCAGCGCATTGCTCTCACCGCCCGGCGTCGTCACCACGACGTCGACCGGGCCCGCCGCGTGCGACGGCGTCTGGAACGCAACCGTCGTGTCGTCCACCTGCGTGAACGGCACCGACACCCCATCGACCGTCAACTCAGTCGCACCGGCAAGGTTCGTCCCGGTCACCGTCACGAGCGTGCCACCCGCCGTCGGCCCCTCCTCCGGCGAGAGCGCCGTGAGCGTCGGCACGTCGTAGTACGTGAACGGCAACGCATTGCTCTCACCACCGGGAGTCGTGACGACGACATCGACCGGTCCCGCCGTGTGCGCGGGGGTCTCGAACGTGATCTCGGTCGGGCTCACCTGCGTGAACGGCACCGACACCCCGTCGACCGTCACCGCCGTCGCCCCGCCGAGATCGGTGCCCGTGATCGTCACCGGAGTACCGCCTGCGACCGGGCCCGCATCGGGGTCGAGCCCCGTGAGCAGCGGCGCCGGCACATAGGTGAACGCGAGCGGACCGCTCGCGCCGCCCGGCGTCGTCACGACCACGTCGACCGGGCCGGCCGCATGCGCCGGGGTCTCGAACGTGATCTCCGTATCGCTCACCTGCGTGAACGGCACCGACACTCCGTCGACCGTCACCTCAGCGGCATCCCCGAGATCGGTGCCCGTGATCGTCACCGGCGTACCGCCCGCGACCGGCCCCGCGTCGGGCGCCAGCGCCGTGAGCACCGGCGCGGCGACGTAGGTGAACGGCAGGGCGTTGCTCTCGCCGCCCGGGGTCGTCACGACGACGTCGACCTCGCCTGCGAGGTGGGCGGGCGTGACGAAGTCGATCTCCGTCGGGCCCACCTGCGTGAACGGCACCGACACCCCGTCGACCGTCACCTCGGTCGCCCCACCGAGATCGGTACCCGTGATCGTCACGGGCGTGCCGCCCGCGACCGGACCCGCGTCAGGATCGAGCGCGGCGAGCACCGGCGCCGGCACGTACGTGTAGGTGAGCGGGTCGCTCTCGCCGCCGGGTGTGGTGACGACCACGTCGACCTCGCCGGCGGCGTGGGGCGGAGTCGTGAACACGATCGTCGTGTCGCTCACCGGGGTGAATGCCACGGCGACGCCGTCGACCGTGAGCTCCGTGGCACCTGCGAGGTTCGTGCCCGTCACGGTCACGATCGTGCCGCCCACGGTCGGTCCCTCGTCGGGGTCGAGCGCGGCGAGCGTCGGCACCGCGTAGTACGTGAACGGCAGCGCGTTGCTCTCACCGCCGCCGGTCACCACGACGACGTCGACCTCCCCGGCCGCGTGCGCGGGAGTCTCGAACTCGATCTCCGTCGGGCTCACCTGGGTGAACGGCACCGACACCCCGTCGACCGTCACCTCCGTCGCGCCGCCGAGATCGGTACCCGTGATCGTCACCGGCGTGCCGCCCGCGATCGGCCCCGCGTCAGGGTCGAGCGCCGTGATGACCGGGCCGGGCAGGTAGGTGAAGACGAGCGGGTCGCTCGCACCACCCGGGGTCGTCACGACCACGTCGACGGGACCCGCCGCGTGCGGCGCCGTCGTGAACGTGATCTGCGTGTCGCTCACCTGGGTGAACGGCACCGATACCCCGTCGACCGTCACCTCCGTGGCACCGCCGAGCGCGCTGCCGGTGATCGTCACCAGCGTGCCGCCCGCCGCTGGGCCTTCGTCGGGCGTGAGGGTCGTGAGCACGGGCTCGTCGAAGTAGGTGAAGGGCAGCGCGTTGCTGTCGCCGCCGGCTGTCGTCACCACCACGTCGACCTCACCGGCCGCGTGGGCCGGGGTCTCGAACGTGATCTCCGTGTCGCTCACCTGGGTGAACGGCACCGACACCCCGTCGACGGTCACCTCCGAGGCATCCCCGAGGTCGGTGCCCGTGATCGTCACCGGAGTACCGCCCGCGACCGGGCCTTGGTCGGGCGCCAGCGCCGTCAGCACCGGCGCGGGGATGTACGTGAACGTCAGCGGATCGCTCGCGCCGCCCGGTGTCGTCACGACCACGTCGACCGGTCCGGCCGCGTGCGGCGGCGACGAGAACGTGATCTGCGTGGGGCTCACCTGGATGAACGGCACGGCGACGCCGTCGACCGAGACCTCGGTCGCGCCGCCGAGCGCAGTGCCGTCGATGGTCACGAGCGTGCCGCCTGCGGTGGGCCCTTCGTCGGGCGTGAGGCTGGCCAGGCTCGGCACCGCGTAGTACGTGAACGGGAGTGCGTTGCTGTCGCCGCCGGGCGTCGTCACGACCACGTCGACCGGGCCGGCGGCATGCGCCGGCGTCGTGAACGTGATCTCGGTCGGGCCCACCTGCGTGAACGGCACCGGCACCCCGTCGACCGTCACCTCGGTCGCGCCGCCGAGATCGGTGCCCGTGATCGTCACCGGAGTTCCGCCTGCGACCGGGCCCGCATCGGGGTCGAGCCCCGTGAGCAGCGGCGCCGGCACATAGGTGAACGCGAGTGGACCGCTCGCGCCGCCCGGCGTCGTGACGACCACGTCGACCGGGCCGGCCGCATGCGCCGGGGTCTCGAACGTGATCTCCGTATCGCTCACCTGCGTGAACGGCACCGACACCCCGTCGACCGTGAGCTCGGTCGCACCGCCGAGCGCCGTACCCGTGACGGTCACCGACGTGCCGCCCGCGGTCGGACCCTGCTCGGGCGTGAGGCTCGTCAGGCTCGGCACCGCGTAGTACGTGAACGGCAATGCGTTGCTCGGCCCACCCGCCGTGACGACGACCACGTTCACCTCGCCCGCCGCGTGCGCCGGGGTCTCGAACGTGATCTCCGTCGGGCTCACCTGCGTGAACGGCACCGACACCCCATCGACCGTCACCGCCGTCGCCCCACCGAGATCGGTACCCGTGATCGTCACCGGCGTACCACCGGCCACCGGACCCGCATCCGGATCGAGATCGGTCAGCACCGGCGCCGGCACGTACGTGAACGGCAGCGCATTGCTCTCACCGCCCGGCGTCGTCACCACGACGTCGACCGGGCCCGCCGCGTGCGACGGCGTCTGGAACGCAACCGTCGTGTCGTCCACCTGCGTGAACGGCACCGACACCCCATCGACCGTCAACTCAGTCGCACCGGCAAGGTTCGTCCCGGTCACCGTCACGAGCGTGCCACCCGCCGTCGGCCCCTCCTCCGGCGAGAGCGCCGTGAGCGTCGGCACGTCGTAGTACGTGAACGGCAACGCATTGCTCTCACCACCGGGAGTCGTGACGACGACATCGACCGGTCCCGCCGTGTGCGCGGGGGTCTCGAACGTGATCTCGGTCGGGCTCACCTGCGTGAACGGCACCGACACCCCGTCGACCGTCACCGCCGTCGCCCCGCCGAGATCGGTGCCCGTGATCGTCACCGGCGTACCGCCCGCGACCGGCCCCGCGTCGGGGTCGAGCCCCGTGATCGCGGGCACCGCGTAATACGTGAAGGGCAGCGCGTTGCTGTCCCCGCCTGGCGTCGTCACGACCACGTCGACCGGGCCGGCGGCATGCGCCGGCGTCGTGAATGTGATCTCGGTCGGGCCCACCTGCGTGAACGGCACCGACACCCCGTCGACCGTCACCGCCGTCGCCCCGCCGAGTGCCGTGCCGTCGATCGTCACCGGCGTGCCGCCCGCCGCTGGGCCCTCGTCGGGCGTGAGGGTCGTGAGCACGGGCTCGTCGAAGTACGTGAACGGCAGCGCATTGCTGTCGCCGCCCGGCGTCGTCACGACGACGTCCACGGGGCCCGCGGCGTGCGCGGGCGTCGAGAACGTGATCTGCGTGCCGCTCACCTGCGTGAACGGCACCGACACCCCGTCGACCGTCACTTCAGAGGCATCCCCAAGATCGGTGCCCGTGATCGTCACCGGAGTGCCACCCGCAACCGGGCCCGCTTCGGGATCGAGGTCGGTGAGCACCGGCGCAGGAATGTACGTGAACGTCAGCGGGCCGCTCTCGCCGCCGGCGGTCGTGACCGTCACGTCGACGGGGCCGGCAGCGTGCGCGGGCGTCGAGAACGTGATCTGCGTGTCGCTCACCTGCGTGAACGGCACCGAGACACCGTCGACCGAGACCTCGGTCGCCCCGGCCAGGTCGGTGCCGTCGATCGTCACGGGGGTGCCGCCTGCGGCCGGCCCTTCGTCGGGCGTCAGCGTCGTGAGGACCGGAGCGGGCACGTAGGTGAACGTGAGCGGAGCGCTCACGCCCGCCGCGGTCGTGACCGTCACCCCGACCGGGCCTTCGGCGTGCGGCGGAGTCGAGAAGGTGATCTGGGTCTCGCTCACCTGCGTGAAGGGCACCGAGACACCGTCGACGGTGACCGCGGTCGCACCGCCGAGCGCCGTGCCGTCGATCGTCACGAGCGTGCCGCCTGCGGTCGGACCCTCGTCGGGCGTGAGCGTCGTCAGCACCGGCGCCACGAGATTCGGTCCGACGAGGGCGCGAGCGAGGTTCAGCTCGAGGAGTTCGGGCACGATCGTCGTCGGCAGGAGGCTCAGGCGCAGGGCGGTCTCCTCGAAGACCTGGCCGGCGACGCCGGGCGACGGCTCCTGCACGTTCGCGAGCAGCGACACGACCGTGTTGAGGAGGAGCAGCGCAGGGTTCAACTCGTTGATGACGGGGTTCAGGACGTCGTCGGTCAGCGTGGTGAGGAAGGTTCCGAGCGCGCCGGTATCGGGGTCGATCACCGCGTCCACGATCGGGCCGAGGGTATCGAGGATGATCTCGTCGGTGAGTCCTCCGATCGGCAGGCCGCCGAGCGCGGTGATGCCGACCGTCGCCGTGCCGTCGGAGATCTGCAGGAGCGTTCCCGTCACCGTGACGTTGACGAGCGGGAGCGACAGCGGTGCCGGTCCGTTGATGTCGACGTCGATGGAGACGGCGGCGTTGTTCAGCGCGTTCGTGACCGCGAGATCGAGATCGGCGACGAGTCCGTCGACGAGTTCGGCGACCTGGCTCGTGACCTCGGTGAGCACCGCGCTCGAGAGCAGCTCGGTGCTCGGGTCGAGGTCATTGAGCCCTCCGACGAGTTGGTCGAGGTCGAGCGTGATCGTGCCGTTCTGCAGGTCGATGACGACGCCGCCGCCGGAGTCGAGCGGCATGTCGAGCACGGCGTCGACCGCGGCCTGCAGGTCGACGGTCACGGTCGCGGAGGCGTCTCCCAGGCCTCCGACCGCGAGGACGCTGCTGACGGCCGAGAGGACGCCCTCAACGAGCAGTCCATCGGGACCGGCGAGTGCGTCGACCTCTGCGTCGAGGTCGGCCACGGCTGCGTCGACCGTGCCGGTGATGCCCTCGACGACCGGGCTGTCCACGACGACCGTCGCGCTTGCGATCTCGTAGTCGCCGACGGGCGCACCGCCGGTGTTCGCCGCGGCGTTCGCGCTGATCGCGCCGAGCGTGACGTCGAGGTCGGAGATCGTCGTGGCGAACTCGGGGCCGAGCAGCTGGGCCAGGTCGAGGCTCATCGGGCCCGGCGCGACGCCGGGCGCGGGGGTGACCCCGGTGCCGATCGCACCCGAGTCCGAGATGAGCCCCGAGGCGCCGATCGACGATCCGTCGATCGCTGCGCTCGCGTACTGGCCGACGACGCCCGCCTCGGTGAAGTTCAGCGGCACCTGCACGCCGCCGCCGATGTCGATGCTCAGCACCGAGAGCGCCGAGAGGTCGAGGTTCGTCGAATTGGTCTCAGGGGTGACGCCGTCGCTGGAGGCCGTCTCGCCGTCGATGCCGGCGACAGCGCTCAGATCGACGAAATCGAGCAGCGTGCCCGAGAGGAACTGTCCTTCGGCGTACGACGTGTCCCCCGGTGCGGCTTGCGCGGAGATCGCACCGCCGCCCGCGGTGAGCGCGACGACCCCGACGGCGGCGAGCCATCGCAGGGCCCGGTGCCCTCGCGGGTCTTCGGCTCGGTGCGCTCCTCGGCGCCTCCGTTCGACGGTCGTACGGGCGCGCGCGACGAACATGTGACGTCCCCCCAGAGTCAGCGTGCGACGCCCCCCGCGCCGCATGGGCTCAACATATTGCGGCACGGCGCCACCCGATAGGGGAAGCGAGGAAAATCACCCCCGAACGGGGGTCAGGTCGAGCTCCGCAGCCCCCTGAACGACGTCAGGTACAGCGGCGACGATGCGAGCACGACGTAGAGGGCCGCACAGCCCGCGAGCGTCGGAACGAGGCCGAGCTGCTCGGCCGCGAGGCCGCCGAGGAACGCGCCGAGCGGCATCGTCGCGGCGACACCGGCCGTGGTCACCCCGAAGACGCGGGCGCGCATGCCGTCGGGGATGAGGCCGTACATCGCGGTCGAGATCATGGGGTTGATCGCGCCTGCGGCGAATCCGGAGAGCGCGAGCACCGGCAGCAGCACCGGCACCGGCGCGCCGAGCGCCATCGTGAGGTACGGCAGCGTGCCGGCCACCATGAAGCATGCGGCGAACATGAGCCGTCCAGAGAAGCGATGCCCGACCGCCCCGAAGACGATCGACCCGGTGAGGGCGCCTGCCGCGAAGCAGCCGACCATGAAGCCCAGCTGGGCCGGGTCGCCGAGCACCTGCGTCGCGTAGAGCGGCTTCAGCACGGTCATGCCGGCCGCGTCGATCGCGTTCGTGAGCGTGACGAGCAGCACGATCGAGCGCAGCAGCGGCGAGGATGCCACGAAGCGAAGACCCTCGACGAAGCCGCCGCGCTCGGAGCGAGTCGCGGCGGACTGCTCCTGCGCCCGCCCGTCGGTCGATTTGGTGCGGGCGGTGCGCGGGATGAAGCACGCCACGAGCAGGGCCGAGACGGCGAACCCGCCCGCGTCGACGACGAGCGCCGGCATCGGACCGAGGAAGGCGACGAGGGCGCCCGCCGTGCCCGCGCCGAGCATCACGGCCGTCCGCTGCACGGCCGCCTGTGCGCCGGCCGCGCGCTCGATCGGCCAGCGCGCGAGCGCCGCGAGGTCGGGCGTCATCGAGGTCTTGGCGGTGTCGCCGGGAGGGTCGAGGAGGCCGCCGAGGAATACGAGCGCGAGCATGACGCCGAAGGGCAGGCCGACGGTCGCATGCAGCAACGGGATCGCGAGCACGGTCACGGCGCTCGCGAGGTCGGCGACGATGCTCGACACCCGGTAGCCGAAGCGGTCGACGAGGACGCCGCCGAGGGCGCCGCCGATCACGAGCGGCACCGTGGAGAACACGCCGACGACCCCCGCGGCGAGCGGCGAGCCCGTCTCGGTGAGGGCGATGATCGGCAGCGCGACCAGGGCGATGGCGTTGCCCCCGAGCGAGAACAGCGCGGCGGCGAGATTCGCGAAGAGCGGGAGCCGCCGGGTCGCCGGTGGGTATCGAGGCGCGTCCTCCTGCGTCGGGAGATCCGCGACCCGCTCGAGGTCGATCTCGGCGCTCATTGCTCGGTCCTCGGGAACGTGTGGGTGATCCAGCGCACCGCTCGGGTGCCGGGGCGCGGCTCGCGCCCGACCGCCCACCACTTCTCGCGCACGGCGGCCAGGTCTGCGGTGAGCTCCCGGAACTCGTCGAGCGTGAGCTGCGCGCCCCCGTCGCTCGAGTCCGATGCGGCGATCCACTCGGGCTCGAGCGCGAATTCGGCGTCGAGCGCGTCGAGCAGCTCGCGATGGTACGCGTCGATGACCGTCCTGCGCATCGCCTCGGCGGCCTCTCGGCGGTCGGGATCGTCGAGGTACGACTCGGCGTTCAGGCTCGTCATCTCGTGCGCCGACCGCCACCAGCGCTCGCGGCCGTCGCGCTCGTGCTCGGGCGCGGGCTCGACGAAGCCGTACTTCGCGAGGGTCGACAGGTGGTAGCTGATCGACCCCGATGCCGCGCCCGTCGCCTCGGCGAGCATGCCGACCGAGTGCGGCCCGTGCATGCGCAGCAGGCCGAGGATGCGCAACCGCAGCGGGTGCGCCATGGCGCGCATGGCCCCTGCGTCGCGCAGGTCGATGGAGTTCTCGTGTTCGCTCACACCGCCATGGTAACTCTGCAATAGTTATTGCACAACAGTTGTTGCAGAGTTGCTCAGATCGCCTCGAGCGCCTGGCGGGCGATCTCGAGCTCCTCGTTCGTCGGCACGACGAGCACGGTGACGGGCGAGCCGTCGGTCGAGATCACGCGGGTCTGCCCCGAGCGCACCGAGTTCCGCTCGGCGTCGAGCTCGATGCCGAGCCGCTCGAGCCCGGCGAGCGCGGCGGCCCGAACGCGCACCGAGTTCTCGCCGACCCCGGCGGTGAACGAGATCACGTCGACACCGCCGAGCTGCGCGAGATAGGCCCCGATGTACGCCTTCAACCGGTGCGCGTACACGTCGAGCGCGAGCGCCGCGCGCTCGTCGCCCGCCCCGGCCGCTTCGACGAGGTCGCGCATGTCGGCGTGCCCGCCGAGCCCGAGGATGCCGCTGCGGCGGTTCAGCAGTTCATCGACGCCGTCGACGTCGAGCCCCGCGCGCCGCTGCAGGTGCAGGAGCACCGCAGGGTCGAGGTCACCCGACCGGGTGCCCATGACGAGCCCCTCGAGCGGCGTCATGCCCATGCTCGTGTCGACCGATCGACCGCCCTCGACCGCGCACGCCGACGCCCCGTTGCCGAGGTGCAGCACGATCTGGCGCAGCTCCTCGAGCGGCCGGCCGAGGAACTCCGCCGCGGCCCGTGAGACGTACCGGTGCGATGTGCCGTGGAACCCGTACCGCCGGATGCGGTGCTTGGCCGCCACGTCGCGGTCGATCGCGTACGTGTAGGCGGCCGGCGGCATCGTCTGGTGGAACGCCGTGTCGAACACCGCCACGTGCGGCACGTCGGGGAACGCCCGCTGCGCCGCCTCGATGCCCTCGAGGTTGGCCGGATTGTGCAGCGGCGCGAGGGTCGACAGCTCGTCGATGTTGATCTTCACGAGGTCGGTGATGACGGTCGGCTCGAAGAAGCGCGCACCGCCCTGCACCACCCGGTGCCCGACCGCGACCGGCGGGTTCGCCGCGAGCGGCGGCCCCGCCTCGGCGAACGCCTCGAGCATCACGTCGAAGGCCGCGAAGTGGTCGGGCACCTCGACGTCGCGTTCACGGGTGACGGATGCCTCGTCACCGCCCCCGCCGCCCCCGTCGGCGCCGTCGGCGCCGTCGGGCCCGTCCGTCGAGACGACGTGCTTCGCCCGCCCGCCGGGGCGCCCGATCCGCTCGACCAGCCCAGACGCGAGCGAGCGCCCGGAGCCGGCCTCGATCAACTGGTACTTCAGTGACGAGGAGCCCGAGTTGATGACGAGGACGACGCTCACGAGGCATCCGCCGCCTGGATCGCCGTGATGGCCACGGTGTTGACGATGTCCTGCACGAGTGCGCCGCGCGAGAGGTCGTTGATGGGCTTGCGCAGGCCCTGCAGCACGGGCCCGATCGCGACGGCGCCCGCCGACCGCTGCACCGCCTTGTAGGTGTTGTTGCCCGTGTTGAGGTCGGGGAAGACGAACACGGTGGCCCGGCCCGCGACATCCGACTGGGGCAGTTTCGTGCGCGCGACCGCCGCGTCGGCGGCCGCGTCGTACTGGATCGGCCCCTCGACCGCGAGCTCGGGGGCGCGCTCGCGAACGAGCTCGGTCGCGCGGCGCACCTTGTCGACGTCGGCGCCCTCGCCCGATTCCCCCGTCGAGTACGAGAGCATCGCGATGCGCGGCTCGATGCCGAACTGGGCGGCGGTCTGCGCCGACGAGATCGCGATGTCCGCGAGCTGCTCGGCCGTCGGGTCGGGCACGATCGCGCAGTCGCCGTAGACGAGCACCCGGTCGGCGAGCGCCATGAGGAACACGCTCGAGACGATGTCGACGCCCGGCTTCGTCTTGATGATCTCGAACGAGGGGCGGATCGTATGCGCGGTCGTGTGCGCCGCGCCCGACACCATGCCGTCGGCCATGCCGAGCTCGACCATCATCGTGCCGAAGTACGACACGTCCTGCACTCGCTCGCGCGCCTGCTCGAGCGTGACGCCCTTGTGCGCGCGCCGCTTCTGGTACTCCTCGGCGAAGCGCGTCACGTAGACGAAGTCGTGATTCGACAGCACCGCCGCGCGCGAGATGTCGAGGCCGAGCCCGATCGCGCGCGAGCGGACCTCGATCTCCTCGCCGAGGATCGTGAGGTCGGCCACGTCGCGGGCGAGCAGGGTCGCCGCAGCCCGCAGGATGCGGTCGTCGTAGCCCTCGGGCAGCACGATGTGCTTGCGCTCGCGGCGCGCCCGCTCGAGCAGGCCGTACTCGAACATGAGTGGCGTGACGACCTCGGGGCTCGCGATCTCGAGCCGGTCGAGCAGCGCCTCGGCATCGACGTGGTGCTCGAACAGTGACAGGGCCGTGTCGCGCTTGCGCTGCGACTCGGCGGCGAGCCGCCCGCGGGTGTGGGTGATCGCGAGGGCGGTCTCGTAGCTCGAGAGCTCGGTGCGGATGATCGGCAGCCCCGCCTTGAGGCCCTCGACGAGTCGCACGATGTGCTCGGAGAGGGGGAAGCCGCCGTTCAGCACGATGCCCGAGACCGACGGGAACGTCTGCGACGAGTGCGCCGTGAGCACTCCGAGCAGCACTTCACTGCGGTCGCCGGGCACGATCACGACCGAGCCCTCGATGAGCCGCGAGAGCACGTTCTCCATCGACATCGCCGCGATCACGACGCCGAGCGCCTCGCGGTCGAGCAGGTCGGGGTCGCCCGCGTAGAGCTCGCCGTCGACGGCCTGCATGATCGTGCGCATCGAGGGCGCGACGAGGAACTGGTCCTCGGGGATGGCCCAGACGGCGACCTGGGATGCCTCGCCGGCGACGACGCCGCCGGGCCGCGCGACCGCCACCGGGCCGAGCCCCGCCGCACGGACCGCGTCGACGATCTCGTCGAGCCGGTCGGGGTCGGCGCGATTGACCACGACGCCGAGGAGTGAGGCGTGCTCGCGCTCGAGCTCCTCGACGGCGAGCTCCGAGAGCTGGGCGAGCTCGTCGGGCGTGCGAGCGTCGCTGTCGCCGAGCCGCTCGCTGAGTGCACGCCCCTGGTACTCGCCGACACGTCCGCCGAGCACGAGCAGCACCGGGGTTGCGAGGTTGGCGGCGATGCGCGCGTTGTACGCGAGCTCGGTGGGGCTGCCGACATCGGTGTAGTCGGAGCCGATGATGACGACCGCGTCGCAGCGGCCCTCGACGGCCTTGAAGCGGCGCACGATCGTCGCGAGCGCCGCATCGGGATCGGCGTGCACCTCGTCGTACGAGACGCCGATCGCCTCGTCGTAGGTGAGCGGCACCACGCCGTCGTGGGCGAGCAGCAGCTCGAGCACGTAGTCGCGTTCGGCGGTCGATCGCGCGATGGGCCGGAACACGCCGACCTTCGCCGCGCGTCGGGTCAGCGTGTCGAGCGTGCCGAGCGCGACGGTGGACTTGCCGGTGTTGCCCTCGGCCGAGCAGATGTAGATGCTGTGCGCCACGCATCCAGCCTATTCGGCGGGCTCCTCGCCCTGCCGGGCGTTCGGCTGGAAGTACTCCGAGTGTTCGCACTCGTCGGGCACGCTGCCGACCGACGCCGCCTCGCGATAACCGCCACCCAGCAACACCGGGTCGCCGACCTCCGTGACGAGACCGTCGAACTCCACCTCGAGCCCGCCAGCGCGGTCCGCGACCCGCGCTTCGTCGGGCAGGACGATGCCCATGACGTCACCGCCCTCGGCGCGCGCCACGAGGCATCCGCTCTCGACGTCGATGCTGCCGACGAAGGCCGCCTGCTCCTCGATGTCGGAGCCGCCGACCCTCATGAGGACGGTCGTCGGGCCGACGGCGCGCGCCTCGATCGATGGGGCGGCGCACCCGGCGAGCGCGAGAATGCCGACCAGCGCGCCCGCGACGGCGCCACCCTCGACTCGGCCGAGTCCGGCCATCGCCCCCCTCGCGCCCCGTGCACGAGACCGACCACAAGATCAGGTGACCACGCCTCGTGCGACCACATGACGACATGACCACATGACCACATGACCACATGACCACATGACCACAGCAGGTGCAACCACGAGTCCGTCACGTCGGCACGAGTCGACCACGCTGCGAGGTGGCGGATTCGACCCCTACTCGGTGCGCGCTCGGCGGCGCCGCCGGAGGTTTCGCTCCGCAGACGGTGTGGACAAGTGGAATTGTGGACGGGCGACGTGTGGACAAGTGGAATTGTGGACGGGCGACGTGTGGAAATGTGGAATTGTGGCCGGCTTTCTCGGAGCGATGCTCCCTCGGGTGCGCGTTCCAGGGGGCTCGTGCGGCCCGCGGTGCAGCGGGGCCGCTCGACTCGGGTAGACTGTCCGAGGCTCCCCACGTGGCGCTATC
Organism: Agromyces sp. NPDC055658; assembly: GCF_053618155.1. Classification (NCBI taxonomy): domain Bacteria; kingdom Bacillati; phylum Actinomycetota; class Actinomycetes; order Micrococcales; family Microbacteriaceae; genus Agromyces; species Agromyces sp. NPDC055658. The sequence continues at coordinate 13,242 of NZ_JBSHHD010000006.1, forward strand.
CAGGCCAACTCCCCCAGGGCGGAAACGCAGCAAGGGTAACCGGGCTCTGGCGGGTGCGTGGGGGGTCACTGGAGGATTCGCCTAGTGGCCTATGGCGCACGCTTGGAAAGCGTGTTGGGTGAAAGCCCTCGGGGGTTCGAATCCCCCATCCTCCGCCAAGAACGATCACGCCGGGTGCGCGCACAGCACCCACACCGGGGTTCGAATCCCCCATCCTCCGCCAAGAACGATCACGCCCGTCACGCGATCGGCACCGCCCCTCGCCGGCATCTTCCCGATGCCGGCCGAGGGGTGTTCTGCGTCGAGGCATCCGCCCGTGCCCCCATGTCCGCCATCGTCGCCGGCAGCGCCTATGCTGTCCTGAGCCGGGTCGTGAGGGCCCGAGATGTCGACGAAGACGACGGCGTTCTCGTTGACCCCACGACGCCGGCACATTCTTCCCCTTCCGTCCGATCGCCGCGTCCACGCGCCTCGCGCCCCGCCGTGTCCTCATTAATGCCGAATAGCGTGCACCTCGCGCGAGGCGCATGATGTGAGAGATGTCAGCGGCACCGGTGGAAGCGAGGAGTGGGGATGCAGGGGGCTCCTCCATCAGCGCGGCGGCAGCAGGGGGCGACGGCCTCAGGGTGATCACCCTGAGGCCTCGTCGCACGCTCGGATGGAGCTACGGCGTCGCGGCAGCGGCGCTCGTGCTTCCACTGCTCGCCGTCGAGCTGTGGGTGCTCGATCCGACGGGGTCGTGGCCGATCGTCGCGGCAACGGCCGCGATCGTCGGCGGGCTGATGTGCCTCGCCTGGATCGCCTACCGCCGCACCCGGGTGTCGATCAGCCGCTACGGCATCGTCGAACGCGGATTCTTCGGCACCACCACGGTCGTCGCGGCCCGCGACGTCTCGAAGGTGCTGCGGCTCGACCTCTACCGGTCGAACAGCCTCGACACGACCGACGAGCTGTTCGTCGTGTGCCGCAGCGGCCGCGGCCGGTTCCGCATGCGCGGCCGGTTCTGGGACGCGTCGGCGATGGACCTCGTCGCCGGTGTGCTCGACGTCGAGGAGTCGACGCGGGACGAACCGGTGACGCTCGCCGAACTGCGCGAGAGCGATCCCGGGCTGCTCTACTGGTTCGAGCGTCGCTCGCTCATGGCCTGAGCCGCGAGGCCAGTGGTCTCGACACGTGTTTCGCGCTGCTCGGCCGACGGCATCGCGCTCCTCGACCGCCGGGTCACTGCGTCGCGACGCCGAGCTTCGGCGACGCCGGCGTGCTCGACGGCAGCTCGTGGAATCCCAGCCGGTCGTAGAACGCCCGCGCACCCGTGTTCTCGGCCGCGAGGCCGAGGTGGAGCGCAGCGACTCCTCGCTCGGCGAGTGCACCGCGCACCGTGTCGATGAGCCGGCGCCCCCAGCCCTGCCCCTGCAGTTCGGGCAGCAGGTCGATGTGCAGGTGGGCGGGGTACCGGTCGAGTTCGGGGATGAGCATGCGCTCGGGGTGCACGCCCGCGTCGATGAGGGCGGCCTCGGTGAACGCGGGTGCGTGCTCGGTCGGCGGCGCGGCGACGGGATGCCTCGCCGCGAAGCCCGGCGCCCACTCGCGCCGCCACCACTCGACGAAGTCCGCCGTGTCGGCGACGGCCATCACGTAACCCGCGGCACGTTGCTCGTCGGCCACGACGAAGGTGAGTTCGGGCGCGTACTCGACGTACGGCAGTGCGAACACCTCGGGCATGAGCGTGTCGTCGGAGTACACCCCCGTCGCGTCGCCGCCCGCTGCCGCGGTGCGCAGGCAGACCAGTGCGACGTCGTCGCGGTCGGCTGGGCGGTACGGGCGGATCTGGAACATCACGCCCATCCTCCCGTACCGGGTCTCGATACGCGTCCTCGTTCGTCGGGCGCTACTTCATCAGTGCAGCCTCAGCGGCGCTTGGCCATGCCGAAGATGCCGGTGATGACCTGCTTCAGCACGGTCTGGGTGGTGCGCGAGCCGAGCACCTCCTCGAGCGCCGACTTCTCCTTCGACCGCGACCGCGACGACGACCGGGAACTCCCCGACGTCTGCTTCATCAGTCGGTCGTACTCGGCCTGCGCCTTCTTGTCGGCCTTCGCGGCGTCGGCCTGGATCTTCGCCTGCATCTTCGCGTACTCGGCGTCGGCCTTCGCCTTGGCCGCCGCGGCCTCTTCGGCATCCACCCTCGCCGCGGCATCCGCGAGCTTCTTCGTCAGGATCTCGTGCGCCGACTCGCGGTCGATGCCCGTCGAGTACTTCGCCGAAAGCGGCGACGCGGCGACGGCCGCATCGATCGCCGCGTCGGGTGAGGGCGACATCGACGCCCGCGGTGCACGAAGCCTCGTCCACGCGACGGGCGACGGCGCGCCCTTCTCGTTCATCACCGTGACGATCGCCTCGCCCGTGCCGAGCACGGTGAGCGTCTCTTCCAGGTCGTAACCCGAGTTCGGGTAGGTCGACACGGTCGCGCGCAGCGCCTTCGCATCGTCGGGCGTGAACGCTCGCAGTTGGTGCTGCACCCGCGAGCCGAGCTGGGCGAGCACGTCGCCCGGAACGTCCTTCGGCGTCTGCGTGACGAAGAACACGCCGACCCCCTTCGACCGGATGAGCCGCACCGTCTGGGTGATCTGCGCGAGGAACTCCTTCGACGCGTCCTTGAAGAGCAGGTGCGCCTCGTCGAAGAAGAAGACGAGCTTCGGCTTGTCGAGGTCGCCGACCTCGGGCAGGTCGGTGAAGAGATCGGCGAGCAGCCACATGAGGAACGTGGAGTACAGCGCCGGCTTGTCGGCGACACCCGGCACCTCGAGCAGGCTGATGACACCCCGTCCGTCGGGCGCGGTGCGCAGGAACTCGGCCGTGTCGAGCTCGGGCTCGCCGAAGAACACGTCGGCGCCCTGGTCGGCGAAGGTGATGAGCTCGCGCAGGATGACCCCGACCGTCGCCTTCGAGAGGCCGCCGAGCCCCTCGAGCTCGCCCTTGCCCTCGTCGCTCACGAGGTAGGCCAGCACGGCGCGCAGGTCCTCGAGGTCGAGGAGGGCGAGGTTGTTCTTGTTCGCGTAGTGGAAGACGAGGCCGAGGCTCGACTCCTGGGTGTCGTTGAGCCCGAGCACCTTCGAGAGCAGCAGCGGCCCGAACCCCGAGATCGTGGCACGGATGGGCACGCCCTTGCCGACGCCGCCGAGCGAGAAGAACTCGGTCGGGAAGCTCGCGGGCGTCCAGTCCTGCCCGATGCCGGCCGTGCGCTTCAGGAGCTTCTCATTGCCCTCGCCGGGCGTCGCGACGCCCGAGAGGTCGCCCTTGATGTCGGCGGCGAAGACCGCGACGCCCGCCGCCGACAGCTGCTCGGCGAGCACCTGCAGGGTGCGGGTCTTGCCGGTGCCGGTCGCGCCGGCGACGAGTCCGTGCCGGTTCGTCATCGCGATCGGGATGCGCACCGGGACGCCGGGCATCGCCTCGCCGTTGACGAGCGCGCCCATCTCGAGGGCCGGGCCCTCGAAGGCGTACCCGCTGCGCACCGCGTCGATGTGCTTCGCGTCGAGGGGGCCGGATGCCTCGGCCGCGGCCTGCTCGGGCGCCGCGACCGGTTCGGGCGAGGCCGCCGCCGGCGCGGCGGGTGGTGCCTCCGACGCGGGTTCCTCCGCCACGGCTTCGGCCGCGGCATCCGCCTTCGTCGCCGCCTCGGCGGCCGCCTTCGCGAGCGCCGCCGCCTCCTCGGCGGCCTTGATCGCCGCCTCCGCCTGCGCCTGCAGCGTCTTCGCCGCCTCGGCCGCAGCGGCGGCCGCCTCCTGAGCTTGCTTCACCGCGTCATCGGCCATGCCGTGATCCTATCGAGGCGCCGGCACGGGACCCGGGGCCGCCTTCGCCGAGCCGGGGCGCGCGTCGCGGAGCATTCCCGCCACGACGAGTGCGACGGCCCCGACGAGCACGAGCAACCACAGCCCGAGCGCGTACGAGTTCGTCTCGGCGTTGTAGGTCGCACCCATCACGAGCGGCGGGAAGTACCCGCCGAGACCTCCGGCCGCGGCGACGACGCCGGTCACCGCGCCCACCTTGTCCTTCGGCGTCGACGGCCCGACCCAGGCGAAGACCGCGCCCATGCCGAGGCCCATCGCCGCGGCCATGAGGATGAACGTCACCCCGGTCACGATGCCCTCGGGCGGCTGCTGCCCGACGATGTACGCGAGCGACACGATACCCGCGAGCGAGATGAGCGAGATGACCTTCGGACCGACGCGGTCGGAGAGCGCACCGCCGATCGGCCGGGCCACGACCGCGGCGGTGGCGAACAGTGCGGTGCGCGTGCCCGCGCCGACCGGGTCGACCTCGTCTGGGTAGATCGTCGTGAGGTACTTGGGCAGGAACGTCGAGAAGGCCACGAAGCCTCCGAAGACGATGCCGTAGAGGAATGCCATCTCCCACGTGATGCGGAGCTTCAGTGCGCCGACGACCTTCGGCACGAGCGGCTGCCGGCTCGACTCCCAGGCGGGCGAGTCGCGCAGGAACAGCCAGACGATGATCGCCGTCGCGGCCATGATGCCGGCGACGAGGAGGTGCGTCGGCAGGTAGCCGATCGACTCCGCGAGACGCGGCGTGAGGAACGCGGAGATCGCCGTGCCGATCATGCCCATGCCGAACACGCCGGTCGCGAAGCCACGTCGCTTCGCTTCGTACCAGGCGCTCGAGAAGGGCACGCCGACCGCGAAGATCGTGCCCGCGACGCCGAGGTAGAACCCCGCGACGAGGAGCAGCGGGAAGCTCTTGATCTCGCCGGCGAGCGCGACGAGCAGGACGGCCGGAACCGAGCCGAGCAGCACGATGGTGAACATCCTGCGACCGCCGAAGCGGTCGGTCATGGCCCCCGTCACGATGCGGCCGAGCGCGCCGACGAGCACGGGCGTCGCGAGCATGAGCGAGATCTGCCCCTCGTCGAGCCCCATCTCGGTCGCGTACGTCTTCTGAAGCGGGGCGATGAGCATCCACGCCCAGAACCCGATCGCCGAGGCGAACGTCGCCAGCAGCACCTGTCCCAACTGCCCCTTCAGCGATGGCCCTCCCTGCGCCTCGACCACTGCCCCGGCCTGCTTCGATGACTCGCTCAACGCTGCCCCCGATCGGTGCGATGTGCCGGCGAACCCGCCGTCTGCGCCCGACAGTACCGGGCGCATGACCCGTGTGGCCAGCCATTTCGGCCGGGTTCGTGAACATCGAATAAACCCGGTGAAACGCCTCGACAGACCGCCGCCGTGCCCAATACGGTCGGTAGTGTCCGCGTCAAGCGGCAACCCCGGCGGCGCCGGCAACGGCGTTCGTCGCACAGGCGAGGAGGCCTTCGTGAGTCAGACGCCCCCGAGTTCGAGCGGTCCAGCCACCGACGGCGCGCTCGCCGATGCCCTCGTCAAGCTCGGCCGCTTCGTGCGGCCCGGCGAAGTGTCTCCCGACCTCCGCACCGTGACGCTCGCGGGCGGTCGCAAGGGCGACGTCTTCTACCGCGACCGCTGGTCGCACGACAAGGTCGTCCGCTCCACCCACGGCGTGAACTGCACGGGCTCGTGCTCGTGGAAGGTCTACGTGAAGGACGGCATCATCACGTGGGAGACGCAGCAGACCGACTACCCCTCGGTCGGCCCCGACTCCCCCGAGTACGAGCCACGCGGCTGCCCCCGCGGCGCGGCGTTCAGCTGGTACACCTACTCGCCGACGCGCGTCCGCTACCCGTACCTGCGCAGCGCGCTGCTCGAGCGGTACCGTGCGGCGAAGGCCCGGGTCGGCGGCGACCCCGTGCTGGCCTGGGAGGCGCTCGTCACCGACCCCGAGGCATCCCGCGCGTACAAGCGGGCCCGCGGCAAAGGCGGGCTCGTGCGGGCGAGCTGGGACGAGGCGCTCGAGATCATCGCGGCGGCCCACGTGCACACGATCAAGGCGCACGGCCCCGACCGGGTCGCGGGCTTCTCGCCGATCCCGGCGATGTCGATGGTCTCGCACGGCGCCGGCGCACGCTTCGTCAACCTCATCGGCGGCACGATGCAGTCGTTCTACGACTGGTACGCCGACCTCCCCGTCGCGAGCCCGCAGGTGTTCGGCGACCAGACCGACGTGCCCGAGTCGGCCGACTGGTGGAACTCGAGCTACCTCATGATGTGGGGCTCGAACGTGCCGGTCACCCGCACGCCCGACGCGCACTTCATGACCGAGGCGCGCTACCGCGGCCAGAAGGTCGTGACCGTCTCGCCCGACTACGCCGACAACACCAAGTTCGCCGACGAATGGCTCGCCCCGCACCCCGGCACCGACGCGGCGCTCGCGATGGCGATGGGCCACGTGATCCTGCGCGAGTTCCTCGTCGAGCGACGCACCCCGCGCTTCGTGCACTACCTGAAGACGTATTCGGATGCCCCGTACCTGATCACCCTCGAATCGCGGGGCGACGGGTTCGTGCCGGGCAAGTTCCTGACCGCGGCCGACCTCGGCGGCGAGGCGGCCGAGTCGGCGAACGCGGCGTTCAAGACCGTGCTGCTCGGCGAGGGCGGCGAGCCCGTCGTGCCGAACGGCTCGCTCGGCCACCGGTTCGGCACCGAAGACGAGGGCAAGTGGAACCTCGACCTCGAGGGCGTCGACCCGCTGCTCTCGATCATGGACGACGCCGCATGGCTCGGCGCGACCGCGGCCGTCGACCTGCCGCGCTTCGACGTCGCGCCCGAGCCGGGCGCGGAGCACGAGGGCGGCACCGGCGTCGTGCGTCGCGGCGTGCCGACGCTCGAGGTCGCGGGCCGCACGGTGACGACCGTGTTCGACCTGCTGCTCGCGCAGTACGGCGTCGGCCGCGACGGGCTGCACGGCGAATGGCCGACCGGCTACGACGACCCGTCCACGCCCGGCACGCCCGCCTGGCAGGAGGAGGTCACCGGCGTCCCCGCCGAGCAGGCCGAGCGCATCGGGCGCGAGTTCGCCGACAACGCCGAGCGATCGGGCGGCCGCTCGATGATCCTCATGGGCGCGGGGACGAACCACTGGTTCCACTCCGACACGATCTACCGCACCTTCCTCGCGCTCACGACGATGACCGGCTGCCAGGGCGTGAACGGCGGCGGCTGGGCGCACTACGTCGGCCAGGAGAAGGTGCGGCCCGTCACCGGGTACACGCAGTACGGCACCGCGAGCGACTGGTCCAGACCCGGCCGCGCGATGATCGGCACCGCGTTCTGGTACCTCGCGACCGACCAGTGGCGCTACGACGGGCTGCCCGCCGATCAGCTCGCCTCGCCGCTGGCCTCGGGCCTGTTCGCCGGGCGGACGACGGCGGACTGCCTCGTGGAGTCGGCCAAGCGCGGCTGGATGCCGAGCTACCCGACGTTCGACCGCAACCCGCTCGACCTCGTCGACGAGGCCCGGGCCGCCGGCCGCGAACCCGCGGACTACGTCGTCGACTCGCTGCAGGACGGGTCGTTGCGCTACGCGTGCGAGGACCCCGACTCGCCCGAGAACTTCCCGCGCGTGCTCAACGTGTGGCGGGCGAACATCCTCGGCTCCTCGGGCAAGGGAAACGAGTACTTCCTCAAGCACCTGCTCGGCACCGACTCGGCGGTGCGCGCAGCCGAGGCACCGCCCGAGCGCCGGCCGAACACCATCGAGTGGCACGACGACGCTCCCGAGGGCAAGCTCGACCTGCTCGTCACGACCGACTTCCGCATGACCTCGACGACGCTGTTCTCCGACGTCGTGCTGCCCGCCGCGACCTGGTACGAGAAGCACGACCTCTCGTCGACCGACATGCACCCGTTCGTGCACTCGTTCAACCCGGCGATCGCACCGCCCTGGCAGACGAAGACCGACTTCGAGATCTTCCACCTCATCGCCCAGCGGCTCTCGGAGTACGCCCGCGTGCACCTCGGCACGCGCAGCGACCTCGTCGCGGCGCCGCTCATGCACGACACCCCCGACGCGATGGCGACCCCGCACGGCATCGTCGAGGACGGGCTGCCGCTCGTGCCGGGCGTCACGATGCCGAAGCTCGTCGTCGTCGAGCGCGACTACACCGCGATCGCCGACAAGATGGCGACGCTCGGCCCGCTCGCGGTGAAGGCGGGCATGGTCACGAAGGGCATCGTGTTCGACCCCACCCCCGAGGTCGCCGAGCTCGGACGGCTCAACGGGGTCGCGACGAGCGGCGCGGGCGCCGGGCAGCCGCTGCTCGACACCGACGTGAAGGTCTGCGAGGCGATCCTCGCGCTCTCGGGCACGACCAACGGGCGGCTCTCGGTGCAGGGCTTCCGCCAGCTCGAGAAGCGCACGGGCCAGCGCATCGCGCAGCTCGCGGAGGACCACGAGGGCGGGCGTATCCGCTTCGCCGACGTGCAGTCGCGACCGGTGTCGGTGATCACGAGCCCCGAGTGGTCGGGCTCCGAGCACGGCGGCCGGCGGTACACGGCGTTCGCGATCAACGTCGAGCACCTGAAGCCGTGGCACACCCTCACCGGGCGCCAGCACTTCTTCCTCGACCACGACTGGATGAGCGAGCTCGGCGAGAACCTGCCGGTCTACCGGCCACCGCTCGACCTCGCGCGACTCTTCGGCGACTCGCCGGCTCCCGGATCGACGGCGCCGAGCGGCGACCCCGCGGCGGCCGGACGTGCCGAGGTCGCGGTGCGCTACCTCACGCCGCACTCGAAGTGGTCGATCCACTCGGAGTACCAGGACAACCTCTTCATGCTCTCGCTCTCGCGCGGCGGCCCCACGATCTGGATGAGCCCGCAGGACGCGGAGAAGATCGGCGTGCGCGACAACGAGTGGATCGAGTCGTACAACCGCAACGGCGTCGTCGTCGCCCGCGCGATCGTCTCGCACCGCATGCCCGAGGGCACGGTGTACATGTACCACGCGAAGGACCGAACGGTGGATGTGCCGCGGACCGAGACGAGCGGCCTCCGCGGCGGCATCCACAATTCGCTGACCCGGGTGCTCTTGAAACCCAGCCACCTGATCGGCGGCTACGCGCAGCTCGCCTTCGCGTTCAACTACCTGGGGCCGACCGGCAACCAGCGAGACGAAGTCACGGTGATCCGCCGTCGCAGCCAGGAGGTCGAGTACTGATGAAGGTCATGGCGCAGATGTCGATGGTCATGAACCTCGACAAGTGCATCGGCTGCCACACCTGCAGCGTCACCTGCAAGCAGGCGTGGACGAACCGCTCGGGCGTCGAGTACGTCTGGTTCAACAACGTCGAGACGCGGCCCGGCATCGGGTACCCGCGTCGCTACGAGGACCAGGAGAAGTGGGGCGGCGGCTGGGTGCGCACGAAGTCGGGTCGTCTGAAGCTCCGCTCGGGCGGCCGGCTCAAGAAGCTCGCGACGATCTTCTCCAACCCGAAACTGCCCGAGATCCACGACTACTACGAGCCCTGGACCTACGAGTACGACATGCTGCTCAACGCCCCCGCGGGCGAGCACACCCCGGTCGCGAAGCCGAAGAGCCTGCTGACCGGCGAGGACATGAAGATCTCGTGGTCGGCGAACTGGGACGACAACCTCGGCGGCTCCCGCGAGACGATGCAGGACGACCCGATCCTGCAGCACATGTCGGAGCACGTCGCGAGCGAGTTCGAGCAGACGTTCATGTTCTACCTTCCGCGCATCTGCGAGCACTGCCTCAACCCGTCGTGCGTGGCCTCCTGCCCGTCGGGCGCGATGTACAAGCGGGTCGAGGACGGGATCGTGCTCGTCGACCAGGACCAGTGCCGCGGCTGGCGCATGTGCGTGTCGGGATGCCCCTACAAGAAGGTCTACTTCAACCACAAGACCGGCAAGGCCGAGAAGTGCACGCTCTGCTACCCGCGCCTCGAGGTCGGACTGCCGACCGTGTGCTCCGAGACCTGCGTCGGGCGGCTGCGCTACCTCGGGCTCGTGCTCTACGACGCCGACAAGGTCGCCGAGGCGGCCCGCGTCGAGAACGAGCACGAGCTGCTCGAGTCGCAGCGCAGCGTCTTCCTCGACCCGCACGACCCCGCCGTCGTGCAGGCCGCACGCGAGGCCGGCATCCCGGAGGACTGGATCGACGCGGCCCAGCGCTCCCCCATCCACAAGCTCATCAACGAGTACAGGGTCGCGCTGCCGCTGCACCCCGAGTACCGCACGATGCCGATGGTCTGGTACATCCCGCCGCTCTCCCCCGTCGTCGACGTCGTGGCCTCGTCGGGCAACGACGGCGAGGACGCGAAGACGCTGTTCTCGGCCATCTCGAAACTGCGGATCCCGCTCGAGTACCTCGCCGGCCTCTTCACCGCGGGCGACACCCGCCCTGTCGAGGCGTCGCTGCGCAAGCTCGCCGCGATGCGCTCGTACATGCGCGGCATCAACCTCGGCGAGGGCAAGGACGAACGCATCGCCGACGCCGTCGGCATGACGGGCGAGACGATCGAGGAGATGTACCGGCTGCTCGCGATCGCGAAGTACGAGGAGCGCTACGTCATCCCCGCCGCGCACACCGAGCAGGCACGCGAGCTCGACGAGCTCGCGTGCTCGCTCGACTACGACGGCGGCCCGGGCATGGGCGGCGCCGGCCCCTTCGGCTCGTCGAGCGGCCAGCCGGTGCCGGTCGCGGTCGAGAACTTCCACGCGCTGAAGAACCGGCAGACCGCCGACCGGCCGTCGACACCGGGCCGGGTGAACCTGCTCAACTGGGACGGCAACGGCTCGCCGCAGGGCCTGTTCCCGCCGAAGGGCGACGGCGTGGGCGACGGGGGCGAATGATGGCCAGGCTGCCGCTCATCTTCCGCCGCCCCGGCTCTGTGCCGAACGCGTCGGCTCCGCGCATCGCGCTGAGCGACGACCAGCGTCGCCTCGCGCACATGGCCGCTTCGCTGCTGCTCGACTACCCGGGCGAGGGCTTCGCCGAGCGCGCGGCCGCGGTCGAGGCATCCGTCCCGGGACTGCCGCCCGAGCTGTCCGGCGAGTTCTTCGGGTTCCTCGGGCACGTCTCGTCGACGCCCGCCGCCGCGCTCGAGGCCGAGTACGTCGCGACCTTCGACCTCAAGCGCAAGTGCTGCCTCTACCTGACGTACTTCCAGGCGGGCGACACCCGCAAGCGCGGCGCCGCGCTCGTCTCGTTCATCGAGACGTACCGCGCCGCCGGGTGGGAGTTCGACGCCGACGAGCTGCCCGACTTCCTGCCCGCCGTGCTCGAGTTCTCCGCCCGCAGCGATTCGCCCGAGGCATCCGAGCTGATCGCCGCCCACCGCGACGGGCTCGAGGTGCTGCGGGAGGCCCTCGAGAAGCAGGGCAGCCCGTGGGCCGGGCTCGTCAGGGCCGTGTGCCGGTCGCTCCCCGAGCTCGACGACGCGACCCGCGAACGCTATCTCGCACTCGTGAACGACGGGCCGCCCGCCGAGACGGTCGGACTGTCGTTCCTCGGGATGCCCGGCCGGTCCGCAACGGCACCGTATGCGCCCGTCGGCGCCGCGCACGAGGAGGTCCGCGCATGAACGACGCCTGGAACGTGCTGCTCTGGGTCGCCCTGCCGTACGCGGCGTTCGCGGTGTTCGTCGTCGGGCACATCTGGCGCTACCGCTACGACAAGTTCGGCTGGACGACGAGGTCGAGCCAGACCTACGAGAACCGCCTGCTGCGCTGGGGCTCGCCGATGTTCCACCTCGGCATCCTCATGGTGATCGCCGGGCACGTGGTGGGCCTGCTCATCCCGCGCGAGTGGCTGTACGCGATCGGCATCGACGAGCACCTGTACCACCTCGGGGCGACCGTGCTCGGCTCGTTCGCGGCACTGCTCACGATCGCGGGACTCGTGATCCTCATCTACCGACGGCGCACGGTCGGACCGGTGTTCCTCGCGACGACGCGCATGGACAAGGTCATGTACGTGTTCCTCGGCGGGGTGATCCTGTTCGGAACGCTCGCGACCGTCATGTACCAGGTGCTCGGACCGGGCTACGAGTACCGCGGCACGGTCGGGCCGTGGTTCCGCAGCCTCATCATCCTGCAACCGCAGCCCGAGCTCATGGCCGACGTGCCGCTCATGTTCCAGCTGCACGTGCTGTGCGCGACGCTGCTGTTCGCGCTGTGGCCGTTCACGCGACTCGTGCACGTGTTCTCGGCGCCGATCGGCTACCTGTTCCGGCCGTACATCGTCTACCGCTCGCGCGACGCCGCGAGCACCCGTCCGGGCACGAGCGGACGGAAGCGCGGCTGGGAGGGCATCCAGACGCCCGACCCGAAGAAGCTCACGAAGCTCTGACGAGGCTTCGCGCGCCTCGCCTCATGCCGGGAACGGCAGCGCGCGTCCCGTCTCGATCCACGACTTGAAGCTCGAGAGCACGAGCGGCCACGTGTCGCTCGTCTCGGCCTCGGCAGGATGTCCTTCGCTCCACTCGTCGTTCGTGAACGTGAGCTTCGTGAGCGCGTCGCCCGCCGAGCTCATGCGCCAGGTCATACGGCTGCGGAGCTCCGCGTGGTTCTCGCGGTAGGTCGGGCCCGGATGCTCGGAGAGCTGCAGCAGCGCTCCGGGCTCGGCGGCGAGCACCTCGCCGTAGACGTGGACGGTCTCGTCGCCGTCCTGGCCCGGGCCGACGTACTCGTAGCGCTCGCCGGGGGCGAGCTCGCCGCGGAGCACCGAGCCCCACATGACGGCGCGGCTGCCGTCGTCGCCGGTGATCGCGTCCCACACCTGCTGCGGCTCGGCTGCGACGTACAGGGTCATCTCGAAGTCGGACATGGTCGGTTCTCCGCTCTCTGGTTCTGCCGGTCGATTTCCGCCGGTCGATTCGGTTCGACGCTACGGATGCCGCGTGGCGGGCGTCTTGCAGAAACGCGACAGCGACTCGGTGAGGGGCGGCGGGCGACGGGTGTCGGCGGACGACGCCATACTCGGACCATGCAGCCCTCGGACTACTGGCGCACGCGCGCCGGCGCCGCCGACAAGGGCGTGCTCGCGCCGAGGCGCGGCGAGCCGGGTCTGGCACCGATCGCGGCCGACGCGGCCGCCCAGCACGCCGCCGACGCGCCCGTGCGGCTGGCCCGATTCCCGGCGCCGCCCCCCGTCGCGCACGTCGTGCGGCACTTCTGGGTGCCCAGGTGGCGGTTGCCCGCCGGCGTGGTCATCGAACAGGGCGTGCTCGAGTACCCGTCGGCGAACCTCGTCGTCGAGCCCGACGGCACCGCGCTGCACGGTCCGTCGATCGGTCGCGGCGTCTCACGGCTCGAAGGCGAGGGTTGGGCCGTCGGCGCCCTCCTCCAGCCCGGCGTCGCCGGGCTCATCGCGCCGGGCGAGGTCCGCTCGCTCGTCGGCGGTTCTGTGCCGGTCGAGGCGTTGCGGCTGCGGGGTACCGCGGCAGGCGTCTCGCGGGTCCGCACGGCGGCCGAGGACGGCCGCGACGACGAGGCGGTCGCGGCGTTCGCCGACTGGCTCGGCGCGCAGCACATCGTCCTCGACCCCGATGCCGCCCTCGCGGCGCGCGTCGTCGAGCTCGCCGAGACCGACCGTACGATCCTGCGGGCGGGCGAGCTGGCCGACGCGAGCGGGCTCGGGCTGCGTGCGCTCGAGCGTCTGGTGCGCGCGCGGCTCGGCCTCACCCCGAAGTGGCTGATCAGTCGATACCGCATGCAGGAGGCCGCGCATCGGCTCGCCGCCGACGACCCGCCGTCGCTCGCCGACCTCGCCGCGGAGCTCGGCTTCGTCGACCAGGCGCACTTCACCCGCGAGTTCCGCACGGTCATCGGCGAGACGCCGCGGCGCTACGCCGCAGCGGCGCAGGCGACCCGGGCGGCGGGGGTTCCCTCCGGCCACCCGGCCGACCTAGGGTGAGGAGCGTGAGCCCTGCATCGCGAGCGGACGAGGTCATCGAAGTCGACGGTCGCGAGGTGCGCATCTCGCACCCCGACAAGGTCGTCTTCCCCGAGCCGGGGCTCACCAAGCTCGATCTCGTGAAGTACTACCTCGCGGTCGCCGACGGTGCGCTGCGCGGCGCGGGTGGGCGCCCGATGGTGCTCAAACGGTTTGTCAAGGGCATCGACCAGGAGGCCTTCTTCCAGAAGCGCGCTCCCGACAAGCGCCCCGAGTGGATCGAGACCGCGACGCTGCACTACGCGTCGGGCAATTCCGCCGAAGAGGTCGTCGTGAACGATGCGGCCGCGCTCGCCTGGGTCGTGAACCTCGGATGCATCGACCTCAACCCCCACCCCGTGCGGGCCGGCGACCTCGACCATCCCGACGAGCTGCGCGTCGACCTCGACCCGATGCCCGGCGTCGACTGGTCGCAGATCGTCGACGTCGCGTTCGTCGCGCGCGAGGTGCTCGACGACGTCGGGCTGGTCGGCTGGCCGAAGACGTCCGGCTCTCGCGGCATCCACATCTCGGTGCGCATCGCACCCGAGTGGACCTATCCCGAGGTGCGGCTCGCCGCCGAGACGCTCGCGCGCGAGGTCGAGCTCCGCGCTCCCGGCCTCGCATCCGCCCGCTGGTGGAAGGAGGAGCGCGGCGAGAGCGTGTTCGTCGACTTCAACCAGAACGCGAAGGACCGCACGGTCGCCTCGGCGTACTCGGTGCGTCCGCTGCCCGACGCCCGCGTCTCGACCCCGCTCGACTGGGCGGAGGTCCGCGAGAGTCGTCCCGAGCGCTTCACCGTCGCGACGGTCCTCGCACGCTTCGCCGAGCGCGGCGACGCCGCGGCCGGCATCGACGACGCGGTCGGCCGTCTCGATGGTCTGCTGCGACTCGCCGAGGAGCTCGGCCCCGCCGAGAAGCCCCCGCGCCGCGGCTCGGGCGATGGCTCCGGGCAACGGCAGTCGACGATGCCGCTCATCGAGATCGCCCGCGCCAAGACGAAGCCCGAGGCCCTCGAGGGCCTGGAGCGGTGGAAGGAACGTCACTCCGACGTCGTGCCCCGGCTCGAGCCGGCCGACGTGCTCGTCGACGGCATGCGAGGCAGTTCGTCGCTCTGGTACCGCATCCGGGTGAACCTGCAGCATGTGCCCGAGGCGGAGCGGCCGCCGCAGGAACCGCTCGAGGTCGATTACGACCCGTGGGCGAAGTACCGCGACGAGAACGGCGAGCTGTCGTTCCCCGGCGGCCGCCCCGGCGATCGTTCCGGCGGCACGACTGGCCGCGCCTCGTGAGCGACTTCGGTCCCGTCGACCCCGGTCATCACGCCGACATCGAATGGTTGCACCGCTGGCGCCTGCATCCCGAGGGCGACCCGCAGACGACGGCGTCGAGCACGCTGATCCCCGTGAGAACCATCGACGGGGTCGCGGCGGTGCTCAAGGTCGCCCACGTGGAGGAGGAGGAGCGCGGCGCCGAGCTGCTCGAACAGCTCGACGGACACGGCGCTGCGCGCGTCCTGCAGCGCGAGGGGCAGGCGGTGCTGCTCGAACGGGCCACCGGCACGGGCGACCTCGTGCGCATGGTCGTCGACGGCGACGACGACGGTGCGACGCGGGTGATCTGCGCAGCGGCGCGCCGCGTGCACCTCGACCCGGCGGAGCTCCCCACGCTCACCGACTCGGGGGTGCCGCTCCTCGTGCCGCTCGAGCAGTGGTTCCGCGAGCTGTTCGCGCACGCCGACGACCTCGACCCGCTCCATCGGCAGGGCGCCGACTACGCCGACCGGCTGCTGTCGACGCAGCGGGACGCGCGCGTGCTGCACGGCGACCTGCACCACGGGAACGTGCTCGACTTCGGCGAGCGCGGATGGCTCGTCATCGACCCCAAGGGGCTCGTCGGCGAGGCCGCCTTCGACTACTGCAACCTGCTCTGCAACCCGTCGCACGCGCGGGCGCTCATGCCCGGGCGGCTCGAGCGCCAGTTCGGCATCGTCGTCGCCGAGACCGGCGTGCTGCCGTCGCGGCAGCGAGACTGGCTCGTGGCCTGGTGCGCACTGTCGTCGACGTGGTTCGCGATCGCCGACGACCCGTCGCACGCCGAGTCGGTCACACGTCTCGGCGTGACCGCCGCCGATCTCGCGCTCTGAGCCGCCTCGGCGACGTTCCGGCCGTCAGCGATGCTGCGCTCCGTTCGCGCATGGAGGAACTTCCGCAACCGCGCGGCGCGTCTCGCCGCGACTCGCCGCGGACCCGACGGTTCTTCCTACACGAGCCTCGGCTGCGACAGCTCGACGACCGGCCGCGACGCCCACTCGCGCACGAGTTCGGTGCGCACGGCGACACCGGTACCCGGGCCACCGGGCACCCGGAGCTGCCCTCGGTGCTCGCCGTCGCCGAGCACGAACGGCTCGGTCACGTCGTCGGCGTAGTAGCGGTCGGAGGCGGAAGTGTCGCCGGGCAGCGCGAACCCGGGCAGCGCGGCGAGCGCGACGTTCGCCGCACGGCCGATCCCGGTCTCGAGCATGCCGCCGCACCACACCGGCACGTCGAGCTCACGGCACGCGTCGTGCACGCGCAGCGCCTCGAGGTATCCGCCCATCCGGCCGGGCTTGATGTTGACGACGCTCGTCGCGCCGCGATCGATCGCGTCCACCGCCGTCGCGGCATCCAGGATCGATTCGTCGAGGCAGACGGGGGTCTCGCACGCGGCCGCGAGCCGGGCGTGGGTGGCGATGTCCTCCTCGGCGAACGGCTGCTCGATCAGCAGCAGGTCGAACGCGTCGAGGCTTGCGAGCAGCGGGATGTCGTCGCCGGTGTACGCCGTGTTCGCGTCGACCTGCAGGAGACCGTCGCGTCCCATGAGCTCGCGGACGGCCGCGACGGGCAGGACGTCCCAACCGGGCTTGATCTTGAGCTTGATGCGGCGGTAGCCGTCCTCGAGGTACCCGGTGACCTCGTCGAGCAGTTCCTCGAGCGTCGGCGCGATGCCGACGGAGACTCCGCAGTCGACCCACTCGCGCTCCGCTCCGAACGCCTCGGCCATCGATCGGCCCTGGGCGCGCAGCTCGGCGTCGAGGACGGCCGACTCGAGGGCGGCCTTCGCCATGCGGTGGCCCGCGACGAACGCGAGCGTGCCGGCGACCGACCGTGCGAGCGGCACCGAGGCGCCGCGGGTACCGGGGCCCTCGGCGCTTGCCGCTCCGGCGACTCCGGCCGTATCGGCCGCGTGGTGCGCGGCGTCGTGCGCGTGACGGTGTGCGGTCGCGTCGAGCAGTGCTGGGCCGAGGAACCGTTCGATCACGGATGCCGCGCCGTCGACGTACTCGGAGGAGTAGAAGGGCTCGCGGCCGGCGACGCACTCGCCCCACCCCTCGCCGGCGTCGGTGCTCACGTGCACGAGGAGCGCTTCGCGCACCGTCTCGCGACCGAAGCTCGTCTCGAACGGCCGCACGAGCGGCACCTCGATGCGATGCAGCGCGATCGTCTCGATGCGGGTCGGGTTCGTCGTCATCTCGCCTCCTCGGCGTCGGGCTCGGCCTCGGTGAACACGTAGTCCCCGGCGTCGTCGAGCTCGGGTCGCAGCCCCTGCCGCGCCATCTCCGTGAACGCGCGCACGGATGCCTCGCGCATGCGTACGGCATCGGCCGCGGCATCCCGCCTGAATGCCTCGAAGTCGGGCACGAGCGCGAAGCCCGACTCCCCCGACCAGCGCGGAGGCGCACCGCCGGCGAGCGCGCGGAGCACCCGCGGCGACGTGAGTCGCCAGCGCACCTCGAAGCGATCGCTGCGGTCGGCGCCCGAGATCTCGTCGCCGAGCACGCCGTAGAACTCGGGGAGGTAGGCGGCGACCTCGGCCCCGAGCCGCACGAGGTTCATGCGGGCGTTGCGGCGGATGAGGGGGTCGAACGTCCAGCGGACCTCGACGACGCCGTGCTCGAGGCAGATCGCCCGCTGGCGCAGCTTCAGCGCGAGCCCGATGCCGTGTCCGCGCGCCGCCGGGGCGACCGCGTTCATGTGCGAGTGCAGGTGGAGACCCTCGTTCCAGCCGAGGAACCCGAGCGTCGCGCCGAGCAGCTCACCCGGGATCGCGTACGGCGGCGTCGCCGAGGCATCCACGCCGCCCTCGTCATCGGCGACCGCGACGAGCACCGTCGCGCCCGCGTGCGCCAGCGCCCGGATCATCGAGTGGTCGGGGCCGCGCCCCTCGCCCCAAGTCGACTCGAACCGGGCGAGCACCGCCTCGATCTCGTGCTCGGCGGCCCCGCGCGTGATGACGCCCGCGCCGAGGTCGGCGCGATCGGCGGCGGCAAGGGCCTCGGCGACGACAGCGTCCATGTGTCGAGGCTAGCCGAGCGCGGTCGCGCCGCGGCGCGCGGGAGTGGTCGGGCCTCTCACCCGGCGACAGGGCCGCCGCCGCCGCCTGCTCGTCGATGAACTGGAGGAAGAACCCGCCGACATCCCGCGTTTCGCTGCACGCCACTCCGCGACCGAGCCAAGTCTTCCTACAGATCGAACTCCTCCGACCCGTATGCGAGCGGTCGGATTCCGGTCATCCGCGCCTTGAGCACGACCTTCGCATCGGCGACCATCCGCTCCACCGTCGTCGCGACCAACGGCCAGTCGTCCAAGACGTGCTTCGCACTCGGTCGAACGACCGGGACCCCGAACGACTGCGAGACCAGGGTCCGATCACGATCGGCGTAGAACTCCTCGCGTCCCGAGTGGAACTCCCTACCGTCGACCTCGAACAACACGCATCCGTCGATCAGACCGTCGAACCGGCCGAGTCCCGCCGGCCCGACCTGCGGTCCCACCAGGTATCCAGCGCGCGCGAGGCGCCGAACGAACAGGCTCTCCACCCCCGACTCAGGAATCCCGGTGAACTCGTCCACCAGATCCCGGCAGGTGCCGGGCAGCGCGGCGAGTACGTCGTCGATCTGCCGACGCGTCAACACCCGTTCGTGAAGCGCCGAGTCGATCGCCGCGTTCGCATGTTCCCGAGGCAGACATCGAAGTGCGGTCGCGAGGGCTCCTTTGGGCGAGACGACCCAATCGCGACCGGCGCCCGGATCCAGCTCGCGAACGTAGTGCAGCCGTACCGGCCCTGCCCTCCCCAGCCGCACGGTGCCACGTTCTCGCGTACGCTCCGAAGCGACCGGATGCCAGACGCCCGAGTTCCCCGGATCGTCGACATTCGGTGCGCGGTCGACCCGCGGTGTCGATCGGGGCACTGCGATGTGCAACGACTCGTCGACGCCCGACCAGATGCCGAGGCGACGCAACGCGGAGACGCAGCCGATACGGCCGCCCACGGCGATCGCGCGGAGTTGGTCGCGGTCTGCCGTCGGCGAGGCGATCCAGCCACGTCGGGGCCGCACGACTGCTCCGGCGCGGAGGGCCACTCGCAGCGAGGCATCCGTCTCACCCAGTTCTCGCAGCGTGCGGACTCGGGCGATCTCGCCGAGCAGGTGGAGTTTCGTGAGGAGCGCCGTCATGACGCGATCGTGCCCGTGTCGGCTGGTCCGAATGCGATCGCGCGGTGGAAGCGCCCACCGATGGGATACGTGTCGAGGTGGGGAGGAGAGGTCGTCGACCGAGATGGAGGAGTTTCTCGCGACATGCCGTCGGCCGGGCGGGCGACACGCCGGCGATGTCACGGAACTTCCTACACAAGCGAAGCGGGCAAGGCGGCGCCGCGCCGCCACCGCGCGCGAGCGCCCCGCCCGGCGGAGCCGGACGGGGCGCTCGTGAGCCGACCCGATCAGCAGAAGGCGCCGGTCGACGCCCAGACCTCGGGGACCTCGGCGAGACCCTCGCGGGTGACGGTCGCCTCGATGAGGCCGTACGACCGGTCGCTCGCGTAGAACACCTCGTTGGGGTTGTCGAGGCCGAACGGCTCGAGGTCGACGACGAAGTGGTGCTTGTTCGGCATCGAGAAGCGGATCTCCGCGATCTCGGGGTGCGCCTCGAGCACCGCCTGGCCCATCTCGAAGAGGGTCGTCTGGAGTGCCGCCGAGTAGTTCTCGGTGAACGTCTCGAGCAGGATCGCCTTCACGCTGTCGTAGACGGCGTTGTAGTCGACCTCGGCGCCCGGCTGGTAGCGCCAGCGCGTGGCGACGCTCGTCGCGAGGATGCGATCGGTCGTCTCCTGGAGGGTCGTGTAGCGGTCCTTCGGGTAGCCGACGAAGCCCGACTGGGTCGTCTTCAGCACCGTGAGGTCCTTGAGGCCCGCGATGACGTGGCGGGTGTCGCCGTCGGCGATGACCGCGGCCGTGCGGATCTCCTGGCCCTTGCGCACGAACGAGTGGTCGTGGGGCTGGCCGTGGGCGGTGATGCGCTCCCACGCGTAGCTCTCGGCGAGCCAGCGTCCGCCGGTCACCCAGTCGAACTCGCCGATGAAGTGGTCGGCGAGGCGAAGCAGGAACGCCTCGGGCGAGCCGACGCCCTCGCGAGCGAAGGCGAACACGGTGTTCTTCTGCGTGTCGGTCGCGACGACGTGCGAGTTGTCGCCGTCGAGGTGGGCACCGGCGAAGTCGCCGCGCAGCTGCGAGGTGACGTTGAGGTCCTCGATCTCGTGGCGGTCGGTGTCGCGGGTGACCTTGACGACGCGGACCTCGGCCTTGCCGTACTGGTTCGGGCCGAGCACGATGGCGCCGGGCTCGGCGCTCGACGCGCCGCCTGCGGCGGCGTCGGTGGTGGTCACGGTGTTGATCAGGGTGTCGGTCATGGTGGATCTAACTTCCTCGGTAGGTCGAATAGGCGAAGGGGCTCAGCAGGATCGGCACGTGGTAGTG
The DNA here is from genome assembly GCF_053618155.1 of Agromyces sp. NPDC055658. Classification (NCBI taxonomy): domain Bacteria; kingdom Bacillati; phylum Actinomycetota; class Actinomycetes; order Micrococcales; family Microbacteriaceae; genus Agromyces; species Agromyces sp. NPDC055658. Next base: position 33,859 of record NZ_JBSHHD010000006.1, read on the forward strand.
ACGACCCTCCTCGGCGACGAGGAAGGTGAGCAGCACTTCGGGGTAGAAGGCGTCGGTCTGGGTGGAGGCGAAGTAGGCGCCGGTGTCGAATCGCAGCCGGTACTCGCCGTTGGGGATCGTCTCGGGGCCGAGCTGTTTCGCCCGCCCGTCGTCGTCGGTCACGGCGCTCGCGAGGAGCTCCCAGCCGTCCCCGCCGGGAGCGGAGCCGGAAGCCCCGGAGCCGCCCACGGAACGCCGATACAGCTCGACGGGCACGCCGGCGGCGGGCTTGCCGCGCTGGGCGTCGAGCACGTGCGTCGTGATCTGCGAAACGGTCATGCGGCGATGGCCCCCTTCAATCTCAGAACGGCGATCTCGCGCAGCTGCTCGGCGACGACCGCGTCTTCGGTCGCGTCGTCGTTGCCGAGCCGAGTGGTGAGCGCGTCGAGGATCTCGCCGGCGGAGCGGCCGGCCGCACGGATGAGGAACACCCGCCCGAACCGCTGCTCGTACGCCGCGTTGCCCTCGGCGAGGGCCCGTGCGATCTCGGCGTCGGCCGGGTCGACGCCCGCCTGCTCCGATCGCGACATGGCCGCTTCGGTGCTCGCACCGCTCGCACGCTCCCCGATGCGGGGATGGTGGCTGAGCGCCTGCTCGACCTCGCCGGCCGTGAACGGCGACGCGGCGGTGCCGGCCTCGGCCACGAGCTCGTCGATCGAGCCGTACGGTCGACGGTCGGCGAGGTGCTCGCACCACCGCGTCACGTCGATGCATGGTCGAAGCGTGGCGATCGCCTCCGAACGATCGGCTTCGTTGAACTGTTCAAGCTTCATCGCTTGAGTCACTTTCTCATTCTGCTGGCATCCACGGTGTACGGATATACGAAACTCATGTTTCGCATCGTGGAACTGTTATTTCAGCATGTGACAATGCTAACAAATACGGATGCCCCGTAGCAACGATTTCCGATGAAGAAGTCGTGCCACGAGGCATCCGATTGCAGTGTGCTCAGAGACCGAGCTGCTCCCGCAGACGACCGACGTGCCCATTGGGATCGACGTTGTACTCGAGCGCTGCGACCCGGCCCTCGGCGTCGATCACCGCGGTCGAGCGGATGAGTCCGTCGAACGTGCGCCCGGCGACCGTCTTCTGGCCCCACGCGCCCCACGCCCTGGCGACCTGCGCGTCCTCGTCGGAGAGCAGCGGGAAGGCGAGCTGCTCGGCTTCCGCGAACTCCGCGATCCGCGACACCGGGTCGGGCGAGATGCCGAGCACCGTGTAGCCGGCCGACTGGAACGAGGCGAGGTTCTCGCGGAAGTCGCACGCCTCGGTCGTGCAGCCTGGCGTGAACGCGGCCGGGTAGAAGTAGACGATGACGGGGCCGCCGCGGTGGTCGCTCAGCCGGCGCACCGTTCCGGTCGCGTCGGGCAGGGCGAAGTCGGGGGCCGCCTGGCCGGTTTCGAGTTCTTCGGACGAGTTGATCATGAGGTGCTCCGTTTCAGCGGTCGACGGGATGCCTCGGCGCCGGTGTCCCTCTCGGGGTCCGGTGGTCCGGTTCGGTTGGCGGGAGGTGGGTGGTTGTTGGCGGCGGGTGGAGGGGTCGGGAACGGGATACGGCCGTGGGCCGGTACGGTATCGGACCGTCCGGCCTCACGGCCCCCGGGATGCTACGCGTTCCCTTTTCGAAGCATCCGGCCCTGGGCCCGTTCGCGGTCGACGGGCGCACCGGCGAGGTACGCGCGACGCACGGCGCCCGTGAGCTCGCGGCCGTCGTACGGCGTCACGGGGTGCCGATGCTCGAGCGAGCGGGCATCGACGGTGAACGTCTGCTCGGGCGCGAACACCGCGAAATCGGCTGCGCAGCCGGTCTCGATGCGCCCCTTCGTCGTGAGGCCGACCCGCGCGGCGGGCCGCTGCGCCATCCACTCGACGACCCGCTCGAGACCGATGCCGCGCTCGCGCGCCTCGGTCCAGATCAGCGGCAGACCGAGCTGCAGCGAGGCGATGCCGCCCCACGCGAGCTCGAAGTCGCCGTCGCCCTTATACTTCATCTCGGGCGTCGACGGCGAGTGGTCGGACACGACGTAGTCGATGATTCCGTCGCGGAGCCCCTCCCACAGCCGGTCGCGGTTCGCGTCCTCGCGGATCGGCGGGCAGCACTTGAACGCCGTCGCGCCCGCGGGCACGTCCTCGGCGAACAGCGTGAGGTAGTGCGGGCACGTCTCGACGCTGAGATCCGTGCCCGCGGCCTTGGCCCGGGCGATCTGCCCGAGCGAGTCCGAGGAGGAGAGGTGCAGGATGTGCGCGCGGGCGCCCGTGCGCGCCGCCCGATCGATGACCTCGGCGATCGCCGTGTCCTCGGCCTCGTGCGGGCGCGAGGCGAGGAAGTCGGCGTAGCCGGGACCGCCCCGGTGCGGTGCGGCGTCGATGACGTGCGCGTCCTCGGCGTGCACGACGAGCATGGAGTCGCGCTCGGCGATGACCCGCATCGCCTGCTCCATCTCGTCGGCGGTGACCTGCGGGAACTCGTCGACGCCCGAGTGCAGCAGGAAGCACTTGAAGCCGAACACGCCCTCGTCGACGAGCGGCGCGAGCTCGTCGAGATTGCCCGGCACCACTCCGCCCCAGAACCCGACGTCGACGAAGGTCTGGCCGGCCGCCGCCGCCCGCTTCTCGTCGAGCGCCGCGACCGAGACGGTCGGCGGGATCGAGTTGAGCGGCATGTCGACGATCGTCGTCACCCCGCCGGCCGCGGCGGCACGGGTCGCCGAGGCGAAGCCCTCCCACTCGGTGCGGCCGGGCTCGTTGACGTGCACGTGCGTGTCGACGAGGCCCGGAAGCAGCACCTCGTCGGCCGCGAGCTCGACGACGGTCGCCCCCGCGAGGCCCGTGCCGAGGGGCGAGATCGCGACGATTCGCCCGTCGCGCACGCCGATCTCGACGGCGCGCTCGACCGGAGCGCCGTCGCCCGCGACGAGCGCGCGCGCCGCGCGGAACACGACGTCGAACGCGCCGGGCTGCGCCGTGCCGTCGGCCCCGCGGTGCGCCGCGACCGGGACGCCGGCGGGCCCCACCTGGTCGGCAGGGCCGGCATGGTCGGCAGAGCCGACCTGGCCCGCCTGTTCGGTGATGAAGTCGGTCACGAGTTCCTCCGCGAGTCGGGTGAGCAGGTCGGATGCCTCGGCCATGCTGCGGGCCGGATCGGGCTCGAGCTCGGCGAGCGCACGGGCGTTCGCGAACCCCGCATCGCGCACCTCGTCGTCGTTCAGCAGACGCCGGCCGCTCACCGCGTAGACCGGCACGCCCGCCCGTCGCGCCGCACGGGCGACGCCGATGGGCGTCTTGCCCATGAGGCTCTGCGCGTCGAGGCTGCCCTCGCCGGTGATGACCGCGTCGGCACCCGCGAGCCGGGCCTCGAGGCCCGTGAACTCGAGCACCACGTCGATGCCGGGCCGGCGTTCGGCGCCGAGCACCGCGAGCGCGGCGAAGCCGACGCCACCGGCCGCGCCGGCGCCCGGGCGCTCGGCCGCGATGCGCGCGGGCACGGCGGTGTGGGCGGCGAGCACCTCGACGAGGTTCGCGAGCGCCGCGTCGAGCCGGGCGACGTCGTCGGGGGTCGCGCCCTTCTGCGGGCCGAAGACCGCTGCGGCGCCCGTCGGCCCGAGCAGCGGGTTGTCGACGTCGCTCGCGAGCACGATCTCGGTCTCGCTGAGCCGCGGGTCGAGCCCGCCGAGCTCGATGCGGGCGAGGTCGGCGAGGGCGCCGCCCCCGACCGGCAGCTCGTGGCCCGAGTCGTCGAGCAACCGCGCGCCGAGCCCCTGCAGGAGCCCCGCTCCCCCGTCGGTCGAGGCGCTGCCGCCGATGCCGAGCACGATGCGCCGGGCGCCCGCGTCGAGCGCGGCCGCGAGCAACTGCCCGGTGCCGAGGCTCGTCGCGGCTGCGGCATCCGCCCCGCCCGTCGGCACCAGGTCGAGACCCGAGGCCTGCGCCATCTCGACGACCGCCTCGTCGCCCCGCAGGGCGAACGCGGCGTCGACCGGCGCGCCCAGCGGGCCGGTGACGCGCGCGGTGCGGCGCTCGAACCCGGCGGCGAGGGCCGCGTCGAGGGTGCCCTCACCGCCGTCGGCCACCGGGATCGCGTCGATCTCGATCTCGGGGTCGACGCGGCGCGCACCCTCGGCGACGCGGGCGGCCACCTCGGGCGCCGAGAGCGACCCCTTGAACTTGTCGGGCGCGATGACGATGCGCATGGTCTCAGTCTTTCCTCGGACGGTTCGTTGCGGAAGGGGCGGGGCGGAAGGGCCGGGCGGAAGGGGCGGATGCCCGCGTCCGCCCGGCGGATACCCGGCGGACGCGGGCCGGCTCAGTCGAGCAGCGCGTACACGGCCTCGGGCGCGTCGGCCGGCGACGTCGCGAGGTCTTCGAACTCGTTCATCGTGTCGAGGTCGGCGCCCATCGCGATGTTGGTGACGCGCTCGAGGATCACCTCGACGACCACGGGCACCTGGAACTCCTCGCGAAGGCGCTCGGCCTCGGCGAAGCCGGCCGCGAGGTCCTCGGGGCGCTCGACGCGGATCGCCTTGCAGCCGAGACCCTCGGCCACCTTGACGTGGTCGACGCCGTAGCCGGTCGCGACGCTCTCGGGGTCGAACGGCGTGTTGACGTTGTCGAACGCCAGCGAGACCTCGTAGTCCATCTCGAAGCCGCGCTGCGACTGGCGGATGAGCCCCAGGTAGCTGTTGTTCACCACGACGTGGAGGTACGGCAGCCGGTGCTGCGCGCCGACCGCGAGCTCCTCGATCATGAACTGGAAGTCGTAGTCGCCCGAGAGCGCGACGACCTTCGCCTCGGGCTTGCCGCGCACGACGCCGAGCGCGGCGGGCAGCGTCCAGCCCAGCGGGCCGGCCTGGCCGGCGTTGATCCACTGGCGCGGTTCGTACACGTGCAGCAGCTGGGCGCCCGCGATCTGCGACAGGCCGATCGTGGTGACGTACGTGGTGTCGTGGCCGAACGCGGAGAGCATCTCCTGGTAGACGCGGTGCGGCTTCATCGGCACGTCGTCGAAGTTGGTCTTGCGCTGCAGCGTCGCCTTGCGGCCGCGGCACTCCTCGGCCCAGCCGAGGTAGTCGGGCAGGTCGGCGACGCGGTCGCGCGCCGCCTCGAGGAGGGCGTCGATGAACGCGCCCGCGTCGGAGACCACCCCGTAGTCGGGCGCGAACACGCGGCCGATCTGGGTGGGCTCGATGTCGACGTGCACGAAGGTGCGGCCCGCGCGGTACGTGTCGAGGCCTCCGGTGTGGCGGTTCGCCCAGCGGTTGCCGATACCGAGCACGAAGTCGGACTCGAGGAAGCTCGCGTTGCCGTAGCGCTGCGAGGTCTGGATGCCGACGAGACCCGCTGCGAGCGGGTGGTCGTCGGCGATCGCCCCCCAGCCCATCAGGGTCGGGAACACGGGCACGCCCAGGGTCTCGGCGAGCTCGACGAGCTTCTCCGACGCGCCCGAGTTCACGATGCCGCCGCCCGCGATGATCGCGGGGTGCTTCGAGGCGACGAGCAGGTCGAGCACCTTCTCGGCCTGCGCGCGGGTCGCGGCGGGCTTGGCCACCGGCAGCGGCTCGTACGTGTCGATGTCGAAGTCGATCTCGGTCATCTGCACGTCGAACGGCAGGTCGATGAGCACGGGGCCCGGGCGGCCCGACCGCATGATCTGGAACGCCGACTGGAAGACGCCGGGCACCTGGGCGCCCTCGAGCACGGTCTTCGCGAACTTCGTGACCGGCTTCGCGATCGAGGCGATGTCGACGGCCTGGAAGTCCTCCTTGTCGAGCTTCGCGACGGGCGCCTGGCCCGTGATGCACAGCATCGGGATGGAGTCGGCGATCGCGGCGTAGAGGCCGGTGATCATGTCGGTGCCCGCGGGGCCCGAGGTGCCGATGCAGACGCCGATGCGGCCGTCGCCGGTGCGGCTGTAGCCGTCGGCCATGTGCGAGGCGCCCTCGACGTGGCGGGCGAGGGTGTGCCGGATGCCGCCGTTCGCGCGCATCGCGGAGTAGAGGGGGTTGATCGCGGCACCGGGCAGCCCGAAGGCCTCGGTGGCGCCCTCCTTGATCAGGATCTGCACGATGGCGTCGACGGCGCGCATGCGAGTCATGGGAGTGCTCCTTCGGAGAGAGGTGGAGAACGTGGGTGGATGCCGCGGCGCGAGTTATTCGCGGCCGGCGAGCTCGGTCGTGAGCTTGAAGAGGCCCGAGTGGTCGAGCCCGCCGTCGCCGCGGGCGACGAGCGAGGTGACGAGCTGGGCGACGGCCGAGCCGAGCGGAACGGTGATGCCGGCCTGGCGTGCGGCGGCGGTGACGATGCCCAGGTCCTTGTTGTGGAGCGCGAGGCGGAATCCGGGGGCGAAGTCGCGGTCGAGCATCTTCTGCCCCTTCTGGTCGAGGACCTTGGAGCCGGCGAGTCCGCCGCCCAGGACCTTCAGCGCGGCGTCGGTGTCGACGCCGAAGGCTTCGAGGAAGACGACCGCCTCGGCGAGCGCCTGGATGTTGACGGCGACGATGAGCTGGTTGGCCGCCTTCACGGTCTGGCCGGCGCCCGCGGGGCCGACGTGCACGATGGTCTTGCCGATGCCCTCGAGCACGGGCAGGGCCTTCGCGAAGTCGCCCTCCGAGCCGCCCACCATGATCGAGAGCACGCCGTCGACGGCGCCCTGCTCGCCGCCCGAGACGGGCGCGTCGACCGCGCCGAATCCCTTCGAGACGGCCTCCTCGGCGAGCTCCTTGGCGACGTCGGGGCGGATCGATGAGTTGTCGATCCACAGGGTGCCCGGCTCGGCGTTGGCGAACACGCCGCCCTCGCCGCGCACGACGGACTCGACGTCGGGCGAGTCGGGCACCATCGTGATGACGGCCTCCGCGCCCTTCACGGCGTCGGCGATGCTCGCGGCACCGCGGCCGCCCGCCGCGACGAGCGCGTCGATGGGCGCCTGGCTGCGGTTGAAGCCGGTGACATCGTGGCCGGCGGCGACGAGGTTCTTGGCCATGGGCAGGCCCATGATGCCGAGGCCGATGATCGCGATCTTGCTCATGAGTTGGTCCTTCGTGTTGCGTCGTGCGGGTCGGTCGGTGCCTGCGCGTGGCGGTCAGGCGGTGGCGGCGGTACTGGTCGCAGCGCTCGGCTCGGCGCCGGCGAGCCAGGTGAACGCCTCGTCGATCGGGGCCTTGTACTCGAGGCCGATCGGGCCGCCGTAGCCGAGCTCGCGGCTGCGGGCGATCCACGCCTCGAGCGGCAGCCCGCCGGTGCCGGGGGCGCCGCGGCCCGGGTCGTCGGCGATCTGGATGTGGCCGAACGAGGGGGCGTGCGCCTCGATGACCGCGGCGACGTCGTCGCCGTTGACCGCGAGATGGTAGAAGTCGGCGAGCAGCTTGAGGTTCGCGGTGCCGGATGCCGCGCGCACGGCGTCGATCACCCGCACGGCGTCGGCCGCCGTCTTCAGCGGGTACGCCGGAGCGCCCGAGACCGGCTCGAGCAGCACGGTGCCGCCGATCGGGGCGACGCCCGCGGCTGCGGCCGCGAGGTTCTCGATCGCCGCCGCGTCCTGCTCGGCGGCGTCGACGCCCTCCTGCCGGAGGCCGTACAGGGCGTTGAAGCCCTTCGTGCCGAGCGCCCGGCCGATGCCGGCCACGACCGCGATGTTGTCGCGGAACTCGGCCGAGCGCGCGGGCCACGAGACGAGGCCGCGGTCGCCGGCGGGCATGTCGCCCGCGTTGAAGTTGAGGCCGGTCAGCTGCACGCCCGCGTCGCGGATCGCGCCGACGAAGGCGTCGACGTCGCGGTCGGCGGGCACCGACTCGGCGAACGGCCACCAGAACTCGACGGCGTCGAAGCCCGCGGCCTTGGCCGCGGCCGGGCGCTCGAGCAGGGGCAGCTCGGTGAGGAGGATCGAGCAGTTCACCGTGTACGTCATCGTCGACTTCCTTCGTGTTGCCTATTTCCGTCTTCCGGAAGAATTCTTCTGCTGTATGAAATCGTAAGCGCCGAGTGGCGAGACGTCAACCCTCGTCGGACGCTCGCCGCGGCATCCGCGACGAGATGTCGGAAAATTCAGCACCCAGAGCCCGAAGCGCCAGCCGAACGGCCGATTCCTCCGACATCTCGGCGCGGGGCGCCCCGGACACGACGAAGCGCCCGGCGACGATACGTCCCGGGCGCCCGTGTGTGAACACCTTTCAGGGAGGGGTGTGGCGGGCACGGGGTGTCATGGCCGTCTTCGACCGCAGAACACCCCTGCTTCCCACACCCCGTCCTGAAAACGGATGCCGCGACTCAGGTGAGCCGGATCTGCCGGTTCATGTCCTTGTACAGGAGGTAGCGGAACGGCTCGGGGCCGCCCGCGTAGCAGGCCTGCGGGCAGAACGCGCGCAGCAGCATGTAGTCGCCCGCCTCGCACTCGACCCAGTCGTCGTTGAGCCGGTAGACGGCCTTGCCCTGCAGCACGAACAGCCCGTGCTCCATGACGTGGGTCTCTGCGAACGGGATCGATCCGCCGGGCTGGAACGTCACGATGTTCACCTGCATGTCGTGCGCGAGGTCGTTCGAGTCGGTGAACCGCGTGGTCGCCCACGCCCCGTCGGTGTCGGGCATCGGCACGGGCTCGATGTCCTGGTCGCGGGTGACGAACGACGCCGGCGGCGCGATGCCGTCGACGGGTTCGTACGCCTTGCGGATCCAGTGGAAGCTCGTGAGCTCCGCGCCCTCGTTCGCGAGCGACCAGTCCGCCCCCGGCGCGAGGAAGGCGTAGCCGCCGGCCTCGAGCACGTGCCGCTCCCCCTCGAGCGTCAGCGTGAGCGAGCCGGTCGTCACGAACACGACGCCCTCGACGCCGGGCTCGACCTCGGGCTTCTCGGCACCGCCGCCCGGCGCGATCTCGACGATGAGCTGCGAGAAGGTCGTGGCGCCGCCCGCGACGGGCCGGGCGATGATCCACGACCGCGTGCCGCGGAAGCCGGGCAGGTTGCTCGTGACGATGTCGCGCAGCACGCCCTTCGGGATGAAGGTGTACGCCTGCTTGACGACGGCGCGGTCGGTGAGCAGGTCGGTCTGCGGCGGCAGCCCGCCCTGCGGGGTGTAGTAGCTCATGCGTGTTCCTCGTGATCAGGGGTGGGTCGCGACATCCTCAGTCGTTCGCCGCAGTCGCGGCGAGCTTCGGATGCGCGAGCAGGGTGAGCGCGCGCCGGTCGATGCCGATGTCGGCGACGATCTCGGCCTCGCCGACCGCGCCGCATTCGACGCCGCGCAGCACGAAGTCGGCGAGCGCGCGGGCCGTGGCGGGTTCGTCGAGCACGGCGCCCGGCGTGCGCTCGAGATAGTTGCGCAGGCGTGCGGATGCCTCGGGGTAGCCCTCCCGGAAGAAGGCGTAGGTCGCGAGGTACCGGGTCGGAAGCTGGTGCGCGTGCAGGTCCCAGCCCTGGTAGAACCCCCGCTCGAGCGAGCGGCGCACGAGCCGGGCGTGCAGGCGCCACGCCTCCTCGGTGCGGTCGCCCAGCGGCAGGATGTTCGTCGAGCCGTCGGAGAGGCGGATGCCGGTGCCGGCCACCGCGAGCTGCATGACCTCCTTCGCGAGGTCGGCGACGGGGTGCTCCATCGACTGGTAACGGGCCGCGATCTGCAGCGAGGCGCTGTAGTCGTAGGTGCCGTAGTGCAGGGCGCTGATGCGTCCGGGCGCGGCGACCGCGAGCTGCGCGACGGGCGACGTGCCGCCCGAGCCGAGGATGAGCTGCGGCGTCTCGACCTGCACCTCGAAGCGCAGGCGCCCGTCGGGCAGCCCGTGGGCGCGCTCGAGCGCGGTCACGACGTCGACCATCGCCTCGACCTGCGCGACCGTCGTGACCTTCGGCAGGGTGAGCACGAGCCCGTCGGGCAGGCCGGCGGGGCCCGATTGCGCGACGAGCGCACCGATGAAGAGATCGAGGGTGCGGATGCCTCGTGCCCTCGTGGGCGCCTCGAAGCACTTGAAGCGGATGCCGATGAACGGCGGCGCGACCCCCGCCGCGACGGCGGCGGCGACCTGCTCGGCGGCGCGCACGGCATCGGCGTCCTCGGTCTCGTCGCCGCGGTCGCCGTAGCCGTCCTCGAAGTCGAGGCGAAGGTCTTCGATGGGCTCGCGGGCGAGTTTCTCCCGCACTCGCGGCGCGATGCGCGCCGCGAGTGCGGGATCCACCCCGATGCGGACGGCGAGCGCCTCGAACCCGCCGTTCGCAGTCACGGACTCCTCGGCTGCGCGGCCCCACGCCGCGGGCAGTTCGGGAGTGAAGGTGTCGGCCGGCACGTACACGGTGTGCACGGGCTGGCGGGAGCCGTCGTCGCCCGGGTAGACGGTCGCGAGCAGCTCGTCGGTGTCGGCGAGCCGCGCCTCGACGCGAGCCAGGTCGTCGGCGGTCAGGGCGGTGCGGGGCACGGCGGCGCCTGGCAGCGCCGTGCCCGGTGCGCCCGCGACGTCACTGGCTGCCATGCTCATCCCAGCAGCTCGTAGGCGGGCAGGGTGAGGAAGTCGACGTACTCGTCGGAGGTGCAGATCTCCTCGATGAGCTCGGCGGCCGGCTCGTAGTAGGCGGCGAACCGCTCGGCGGGGACCTCCCCGCGGAGGCGGTCGACCTCTTCGGCGAGCACCCGGCGCACGAGCTCGACGGTCACGGTGTCGCCGGTGTCGGCGAGCACGACGCCGTTCCTCACCTGCTGCCAGACCTGCGAGCGCGAGATCTCCGCGGTCGCGGCATCCTCCATCAGGTTGTGGATCGCGACGGCGCCGTTGCCCGACAGCCAGACCGCGGTGTAGGCGACCGCGACGTAGAGGTTGTCGTGCAGGCCCGCCTCGGTGACGTCGCCGCCTGCGGAGGCGACGTCGAGCAGCTGGGCCGCGGTGACCTCGACCTCGGGGCGCAGCTTGTCGAGCTGGTTCGGGCGGGCCCCGAGCACCTCGTCGAACACCTCGCGGCAGACGGGCACGAGGTCGGGGTGCGCCACCCACGAGCCGTCGAAGCCGTCGTTCGCCTCGCGGGTCTTGTCGGCGCGCACCTTGTCGAAGGCCGCACGCGTGACCTCGAGGTCGTTGCGGTTCGGCACGACGGCGGCCATGCCGCCCATCGCGAAGGCGCCGCGTCGGTGGCAGGTCTTCACGAGCAGCTCGGTGTAGGCGCGCATGAACGGCGCGGTCATCGACACCTGCGCCCGGTCGGGCAGGATGAACGCGTCGCCCGCGTCGCGGAAGACCTTGATCAGGCTGAACAGGTAGTCCCAGCGGCCGGCGTTGAGGCCCGAGGCGTGCTCGCGCAGCTCGTAGAGGATCTCGTCCATCTCGAAGGCGGCCGGGATCGTCTCGATGAGCACCGTCGCGCGGACCGTGCCGCGGGCGATGCCGAGGTACTGCTGCGCGAACACGAACACGTCGTTCCAGAGGCGGGCCTCGAGGTGGCTCTCGATCTTCGGCAGGTAGTAGTACGGGCCCTCGCCGTTCTCGATGAGCTGCTTCGCCGTGTGGAAGAAGTGCAGGCCGAAGTCGACGAGCGAGCCGCTGCCCTCGCGCCCGTCGACGACCACGTGCCGCTCGGGCAGGTGCCAGCCGCGGGGCCGCGTGACGACCGTGGGGCGACGCACGTCGGTGCGGAGCGCGTACGCCTTGCCCTGCGGAGACGTGAACGCGAGCGTGCCGCGCGCCGCGTCGCGGAGGTTCAGGATGCCGCCGACGACGTTCTCCCAGTTCGGGGCGGCGGCGTCCTCGAGATCGGCGAGCCACACGCGCGCCTCGGAGTTGAGGGCGTTGATCGCCATCTTCGCGGGCGACGGCGGCCCCGTGATCTCGACCCGGCGGTCGAGGAGCGCCTCGGGGGCGGGGGCCACGCGCCACTCGGACTCGCGGATCTCGCGCGTCTCGGGCAGGAAGTCGAGGGTGCCGCCGGCGGCGATGCGGTCGCGCTTGACCGTGCGGGCGGCGAGCAGCTCGAGGCGGCGCCCGTCGAACTCGCGGTGCAGCGCCTCGACGAAGGCGAGCGCCTCGGGCGTCAGGATCTCGTCGGCACCGTCGATCTCGGCGGGGCGGGTGATCCGAAGGGAACTGGTGTCGGTGCTCATGCGGCGGCTTCCTGCGTCTCTGCGGTGGGCTCGGTGTCGGCGGCAGGAGCGCTCTCCTGCCGGGCGTCTTCGCGGTGCGCGGCGCCGGCGACGGCTTCGGCGACGGCACGGGCGACATCCGGGTCGAAGACGCTCGGGATGATGTAACTCGCGTTGAGTTCATCATCGCGCACGCACGACGCGATCGCCTCTGATGCGGCCACGAGCATCTCGGGCGTGATGTTGACGGCGCCCGAGTCGAGCAGCCCTCGGAAGAAGCCGGGGAAGGCGAGCACGTTGTTGATCTGGTTCGGGAAGTCGCTGCGCCCCGTCGCGACGACGGCCGCGTGGCGGGCCGCGACGACCGGGTCGACCTCGGGGTCGGGGTTCGCCATGGCGAAGACGATCGCGTCGTCGGCCATGCTCTCGATCTCGGCCTCGCCGAGCAGGTTCGGGGCACTCACGCCGATGAAGACGTCGGCGCCGGCGAGCACCTCGGCGAGCGAGCCGGTGAGGCCCTCGGCGTTGGTGTTCGAAGCGAGCCGGGTGCGGTGCTCGTCGGCGTACCGCTCGCCGCGGTGGATGGCGCCGTTGCGGCCGCAGGCGACGATGTTCACCGCCCCCTCGGCCTTGAGCAGCTGGATGATCGCGTTGCCGGCCGCACCGACCCCGGACACGACGATGCGCACCGTGTCGAGGCGCTTGCCGACGACGCGCAGTGCGTTCATGAGCGCCGCGAGCGTGACGATCGCGGTGCCGTGCTGGTCGTCGTGGAAGACGGGGATGTCGAGCTCCTCGCGCAGGCGCCGCTCGATCTCGAAGCAGCGCGGCGCGGCGATGTCCTCGAGGTTGATGCCGCCGTAGACGGGCGCGAGGGCCTTGACGATGCCGATGATCTCCTCGGTGTCCTGCGTATCGAGGGCGACCGGCCAGGCGTCGACGTCGGCGAACTGCTTGAAGAGGGCGGCCTTGCCCTCCATCACGGGGATCGAGGCGGTCGCGCCGATGTTGCCGAGGCCGAGCACCGCCGAGCCGTCGGTGACGACGGCGATCGTGTTGCCCTTGACGGTGAGGCGGCGGGCGTCGGCGGGGCGGTCGGCGATCGCGAGGCAGACCCGGGCGACGCCGGGGGTGTACGCGCGGGAGAGGTCGTCGCGGTTGCGCAGCGGCGTCTTCGGCACGATCTCGAGCTTGCCGCCCTGGTGCAGGCGGAAGGTGCGGTCGGCGACCTCGTGCACGACGACGCCCTCGCGTGCGGCGAGCGCTGCGGCGACCTGGGCGGCGTGCTCGGCGCTCCCGGCGTAGCAGGTGAGGTCGACGAGCACGCGATCGGTGCTCGACTCGCTGACGTCGACCGCGGTGATGACCGCACCGGCGTCGGCCGCCGCGACGACGAGTTCGCTCGTCGCGGTGACGCCGGCGGGCGCCTCGACGCGGAGCTGAATGGAGTAACCGGGACTGGGATTCGCCATCGGATCGACTTTCTTGAATGCCCGCGTTGTTTCAAGCGCGGCGGTTTCCGTATTACGGATGTTAATGTCTGCCATTCGGAAACTCAACCCCGGGATGCGGCGACCGTGACCGGCACGGGAATCCGCTCGCCGCCCATCGTGGAGTCGTGCGGTATGTTGACTGCAACCCGGCAGGTTTTCCGCGATGCGGATATGGTCTGCCACGATCACGAACGGGAGCAGCGCATGGCGGAGGGCCAGCCCGAAGGCGTCAAGTCGGTCGCGAGGGTGTTCGACCTGCTCGAGCTGATCGCCGACGCCGGCGGCGACGTCACGCTGAGCGAGCTCTCGACGATGGCCGAACTGCCGCTGCCGACGATCCACCGCCTGCTCCGCACGCTCGTCGCGCTCGGCTACGCGCGTCAGCTCGCGAACCGCCGCTACGCGCTCGGACCACGCCTGGTGCGCCTGGGCGAGGTGGCCAACCGCCAGTTCGGGCGGCTCGCCCGCCCCCAGCTGAAGGAGCTCGTCGAGCGGCTCGGCGAGACCGCGAACCTCGCGACCCTCGACGGCGACCAGGTCATCTACGTCTCGCAGGCGCCGTCGCCGCACGCGATGCGCATGTTCACCGAGGTCGGCCGCCGCTCGCACCTGCACGCGACGGGCGTCGGCAAGGCGATCCTCGCGCAGCTCGACGACGACACCGTGCGCGACATCATCAGTCGCACCGGCCTGCCCCAGTCGACCGTGCACTCGATCGACTCGATCGACGCACTGCTCGAAGACCTGCGCGTCACGCGCGAGCGCGGCTACGCGATCGACGACGGCGAGCAGGAGATCGGCGTGCGCTGCTACGCGATGACCGTGCCGGGTGCGCCCATCCCGACGGCGGTCTCGGTGTCGGGCCCGGTCGCCCGCGTCGACGAGGACTTCGCCGAGCGAGCCATCCCCGTGCTGCGCGAGGTCGTGCAGGAGATCGCCGACGCCACCGCCGCCGCCTGACGCCGCGCGAACGCCACGCGGTTCGCGCCGCACACCCCCGCACGCGCGCACCCGCGCACCCGCGCGCCCGCGCGCCCGCGCGCGCTCCCGCACCCGCACCCGCATCCGCACCCGCACCCGCACCCCCACCCGCACCCGCACCCGCATCCGCCGATCGCCGAGTGTCGCCGTTCCGACCGAATGATTTCCAGGCGTGGGGCAACCACCCGGGGGGACGCCACCCCCGGGGGGTGGCACAATTAGCGGGCAACCCAAAAAGGAAAAAAATTAACGGATTT